>NZ_JBHSPY010000025.1:0-30862 GCF_042658245.1 Neisseria weixii | reverse complement strand
ACGAGAGGATTAAGCTCAAATTAAAAGGACTGAGTCCTGTACAGTACAGGATTCAGTCCTTGAAAACCGCTTGATTAAACTGTCCGGCTTTTTGGGGGGCAGTTCAATTTTTAAGCAGCTTTTTTGTTTGAATTCATTTATCAGGCCGAGACCTTTGCAAAACTTCCTGAAAAGCCACTGTACAAAGAGTCGACATCATTCCCGCGCAGGCGGGAATCTATTTTTGAGTATGGCAACCTATTGAATAAAATAAGTTTCTTAAATTTTAAGATGGATTCCCGCTTGCGCGGGAATGACGGCTGTTTGGTTTTTTATTGGTGGTGCATGAGGTTTGGCAAAGGTCTCAGGCCATCTGAAAGTTTTTCTTTCAGACGGCCTGACCTTTGCCCCCCCCCGATTTGAGTACAGTTCAAAGTTAGAGCATTACAGAAAGCACAGACATATCATTTAGATAGGCAAGCTTTCGAGCAGCGTATAGCAAAGAAATGTGTCAAAGATGGGGATTTCGCAAAGGTCTCGGCCTTATTATCATTAAAATTGGGCAAACCTTATTCCGCCCAGTTTTTTTTCTTAGACGTGTGCCCAATGCCCGGATTGAAGCTATTGGTCGGGTCGAGCTTGCGGTAAAACTGTTTCAGCGCAGGTTTGGCTTCGTATAGATGGCCGACATTATGCTCCGCCGGATATTGCGCACCGCGCTGGTCGAGCACAGCCAACATTTCATGCTCCAAAGCCATGCAGTCGTTGCCTTTTTTAACCACATAATCCTGATGGAACACGTGGCACATAAAGTGGCCGTAATAAAGCTTGTGAATGATTTTGTCGTCGACTTCTTTCGGCAAATGCTCATACCAATCGCGGTCGTCACGGCGCAGGGCAATATCCAGCGCGACCAAATCTTCCACTTCGTCATCATGCACCGCGCGATAACGGATAGCAGCGGAAGCCACGGCAAATCGGTGCAACATCGCTGCTTGCGCTTCTTCTGCATTACATTCGAAATACGTGCCGCTGTGGTTGGCAAAATAATCTTTCAAAAAGGCACGCGCTTCGTCCACGCCCCCGCCGCCCATTTTGACGATCAGATGATGCTCGTATTGGTCGCGGTAGTTGAGCAAAGATTGCGGCAGATGTTGCGGCAACCATTTACTCACCCATTGTAGTGCTTTGTCGGAGAAATGTTTTGGCAGAAAGGATAATTTTTTGCTGAAGCGGTCGGCGCGCGCTTTGTAGTCAAATAATTTCGGCAGTTGGTGCGTACCGAATTTCTTAATCACATAAAAAGTGTCTTTGCCGTAGATCTCCGCAATATTGAAGGCATCACGGTGAATATATTCGCCCGAAATCGGCAGGGATTTGAAATCGGCCAATGCCGCGCGGCGGATGTCGGTCAGCTCGTTAATGTCGTTGGTGCCGATGTAGAACACCGCGGTTTTTGTCTCTTGCGGGAAGGTATCCAAGCGCACGGCAAACACCATCAACTTACCCGCACAGCCCGATGCTTCATAATGACGCGCCGGATCAGCATTAAAACGCGCGGCGGTCGGTTCATCGACTTGGCGCACATGGTCGCAATAGGCATGGTCGTGGCCTTTGCCGGCATTTTGTGTGATGTCTTTACGCTGATAATGATGACCTTGCAAATTGGTGAGAATCTCTTCCGGCGTATCACCCAAATCAATACCCAAGTGGTTCACCAACTCCAATTGGCCGTCTGAATTAATTTGCGCAAACAAAGCCATTTCAGTATAAGCCGGACCGCGCTGTACCAGTGCACCGCCCGAATTGTTGCATACGCCCCCCAATACTGATGCGCCGATACACGATGAACCAATCACCGAATGCGGTTCACGGCCTAAAGGCTTGAGCAAGAGCTCAAGCTGATTCAGGGTCGAACCGGGCAGGCACACCACTTGCTCATTATTGTTGATGGGCTGGATGATGTTCATGCGCATGGTGTTGACAATCACAATATCGCGGTCGTAATCATTGCCGTCGGGGGTCGAACCGCCGGTCAAGCCGGTATTGGCGGCCTGCGTAATCACAATCACATCGGCTTCGACACACGCCTGTAAGATTTTCCACTGCTCCAGCAATGTTCCCGGCCGTACCACTGCCAACGCCCTCCCTTCGCCGAAACGGTAGCCTTGGCGGTAAGGCTCAGTTTTGTTCGGGTCAGTTAAAATGTATTTTTCGCCGACGACTTCCGTCAGCCTTTGGATTAATTGTGAAGCAGTCATCGCTTTCTCCTTATCAACCGTGAGATTAAAACCATTCTACATCGCGGTATGTTAACACGAATACCGTCTGTTCAAAGACATCATGCTGTCTGAACACCATCTTTCAGACGGCCTGCAAGCTTTAAAGCCTTAAATACCAGCGCCGTTAGCGCCAAAATGCCGCCGCCCCGATAAACAGCACCAGCCCGCCGCCCATCATCACCAGTTCGGACACCCTTTTACGAGTTTGATGTTGAAACGCTTCCATCTGCTGCTGCACATCCGGATTGACAAAATCCACCACCACCCCTTGGTCGTGATACAGCAATGCTTCGACAAAATAAGCATGCCGTTGCAGCCGCACTATGCGTATTTCATCCGCAGGAAAGACTTCCAGCCCTTCTTTTTGAAACTGAGCCAGCCTTACGGGAAGGCTTTTCAATTCCAAATTAAGCGGTAACCGCTCCTTATCCGGCAACACCAGCACGACACGGACGTTTTCCACCTCGCGCGCATACCGCCCGGCTTTTAACACACTGTGCTTTTACCCGGTAAATCTGCTGCTGCAATTGAACTTCGCCCAACACCACATCAAAATAGCGCAAAGTAAGCAGCACGCCCAGCAATAGAAACATCACGCCGAACAAAGCAAACCTCACCCACAGTCCGCCCCAATCTATCTCGCCGATTTTTCCCATCTTTCTCCTCCGAGCAAACAAAAGCACCGCAGACTAAAAATCTGCGGTGCTTTTTTGAATGAGGCGGCGAGCCCAACCCCCGGCACTGGCGCATCAGAGTGGGCTGCTGGCTTCCGCCCCTGACCCGGTGTTCCAAGTAACCATGCGGGGAGACCCGCCGTAAGAAAATCCATTATAACGGCTTTTTGTAAAAATACCAATACCGTGCGTCATATAACCCCGCAAATGTTTTTCATTTTAAGGCCGTCTGAACATCAATTCCCGTTCTTTTCCGACGGTTTAACCCGTCAAACCGGACAAATTGTCAACAATCAAACAGATTAAATCTTCTCTTTCCGGCACAAAACAGTCCTAAAATAATACCAATTTTTCATTGAAAAACAATAAAAAATAAATTACATTAACACATTCTTAACCGGCTGAAAACACCTTGCAAAATCGCAAAAGCAAAAAAAGTATCTGTAACGACAAGCCTTCTACGGACACCATTCATCATGACGACCACCACCGCTCCGCAGCGCCTGCGCGAAATTCCCTACAACTATACTTCCTACACTGACAAAGAAATCGTTCAGCGCCTGCTGGGCGAAGAGGCTTGGCTGATTCTGCAAGGCTTGCGCAGCCAACGCCGCACCGGCCGCTCGGCACGTATGCTGTTTGAAGTATTGGGCGATATGTGGGTAGTGGTACGCAATCCTTATTTGGTCGACGACCTGCTTGAGCATCCTAAACGCCGCGAAGCTTTGGTGCGGGAAATGCGCCACCGCTTAACCGAAATTCAAAACCGCCGCGATGACAACCAACAAGTCGAAACCTTGGTGCAATCTGCCCTGACCGCGGTACAGAATTTTGATGCCAGCTTCGGCATCACCAAGCAAAAACGCAAAAAGATTCTTGAGCGTTTGAGCCAAATTACCAAGCCGCATAATATTATGTTTGACGGTTTGGCACGGGTGACCCACGTCACCGATGCCACCGACTGGCGCGTGGAATATCCTTTTGTGGTGATTAATCCCGACAACGAAGCCGAAGTCGCGCCTTTGGTGCGCGCGCTGATTGGGCTGGATTTGGTGATTATTCCGCGCGGCGGCGGCACAGGCTACACCGGCGGCGCGATTCCGTTGGATGCCAACAGTGCGGTCATCAATACTGAAAAACTCGATCTGCACAACGGTGTGCAATTCGTCACCCTGCCGGGCCTTGACGGCACGCACCCGATTATCCATTGCGGCGCCGGCGTGGTAACCCGCCGCGTGGAAGAAACCGCGCACAAAGCCGGTTTGGTGTTTGCCGTTGACCCGACGTCTGCCGATGCCTCTACCGTTGGCGGCAATGCTGCCATGAATGCAGGCGGTAAAAAAGCCGTATTGTGGGGCACCGCGCTCGACAATCTGGCCTACTGGCAAATGGTCAATCCGAAAGGCGAGTGGCAGCGCATCGAACGTGTGCGCCACAATTTCGGCAAAATCCACGATGAAGAAACTGCCATTTTCGATGTACACACGCTCGACACCAGCGGTAACAACATTGTCAAAACCGAACGCTTGGAAATCCCCGGTCACAAATTCCGCAAAGTCGGCTTGGGCAAAGACGTGACCGACAAATTCTTGAGCGGCCTGCCGGGCATCCAAAAAGAAGGCACCGACGGCATCATCACCAGCGTGGCCTTTGTATTACATAAAATGCCGAAACACACCCGCACCGTCTGCATGGAATTTTTCGGCACCGTTGCCAACGCCACTCCTTCCATCGTTGAAATCCGCGATTACCTGCTCGGCCATGAAAAAGTGCAATTGGCCGGCTTGGAGCATCTCGACTGGCGCTATGTGCGTGCAGTCGGTTATGCCACCAAAGCCGCCGGCAAAGGCCGCCCGAAAATGGTGTTGCTCGCCGATGTGGTTTCCGATGATGAACAAGCCGTGCAGGAAGTGGCCGAACACATGGTCGAAATGACGCGCAAACGCGAAGGCGAAGGCTTTATCGCCATCACCCCTGAAGCGCGCAAAACCTTCTGGCTCGACCGCAGCCGCACCGCCGCCATCGCCAAACACACCAACGCCTTCAAAATCAACGAAGACGTGGTGATTCCGCTGGAGCGATTGGGCGAATATTCAGACGGTATCGAGCGCATCAACATCGAATTGTCGATTAAAAACAAGCTGACCCTGTGCGCCGCCCTGCTCGATTACCTGCAAGGCCGCCTGCCGGTCGATGCCATGGGCACCGACTTGCCAAGTAAAGAATTATTAGGCGACCGCGCCACCCACGCACTGAATCATGTTTCCGCAGTAAAAGAACGCTGGGAATGGCTGCTGGCCAATCTCGATGCGCCTTTAGGCGAATATAAAGCGCGTTACGGCAAAGCGGTTTTTTCCGAACCGGAAGCCCGCGATGATGAAAGCTCCTTTATCGCCTTCCGCGATTTCCGTTTGCGCGTGTCGATTAAATCCGACGTGATGAAACCTTTGAGCGAAATTTTCAGCGGCAAAACCGACGTGAGAATTCTCGAAGACTTAGCCAAAATCCACGGTAGAATCGTACGCGGCCGCGTGTTTGTCGCACTGCACATGCACGCGGGCGACGGCAACGTGCACACCAATATTCCGGTCAATTCCGACGATGCCGAAATGCTTCAGACGGCCTATCATTCCGTCGACCGCATCATGAAAATCGCCCGCAGCTTAAACGGCGTAATTTCCGGCGAACACGGTATCGGCATCACCAAAATGGAATTTTTGAGCGATGAAGACATGCAGCCGTTTTGGGATTACAAAGCCAAAGTCGACCCCGAAGGCCGCTTCAACCGCCACAAATTGATGAAAGGAGCCGACCTGCGCAACGCCTACACGCCGTCGTTTGAATTACTCGGCGCCGAATCGCTGATTATGGAAAAATCGTCTTTGGGCACGATTGCCGAATCGGTGAAAGATTGCTTGCGCTGCGGCAAATGCAAACCGGTCTGCTCGACCCATGTGCCGCGTGCCAACCTGCTTTACAGCCCTCGCAACAAAATTCTCGGTGTGGGTCTGCTCACCGAAGCCTTCCTTTACGAAGAGCAAACCCGCCGCGGCGTGTCTTTGAAGCACTTTGACGAGCTGACCAACATCGGCGATCACTGCACCGTGTGCCACCGCTGCGTAAAACCGTGTCCGGTCAATATCGACTTCGGCGACGTGACCGTTGCCATTCGCAATTATCTGAACGAAACCGGCCACAGCACCACCGTGCCGGCTGCAGCCATGGGCATGGCGTTTCTGAACGCGACCAACCCGAAAGCCATTAAAGCGTTGCGTGGCGCGATGATTCAAACTGGCTTTCCGGCGCAGAACTTTGCCTATAAATTGGGCAAAATGTTCCCGATTGTGAAAAAAGAAAAAGCCGCACCGGCCGCTACCGTCAACAAGCCGACGATTAAAGAGCAGGTGATTCACTTCATCAACCGCCCGCTACCTAAAGGCGTACCGGCCAAAACACCGCGCTCGTTATTGGGCATTGAAGACGACAAAAGCATCCCGATTATCCGCAACCCGCAAACCGCCGAAGACAGCGAAGCCGTATTCTACTTCCCGGGCTGCGGCTCCGAACGGTTGTTCAGCCAAATCGGTTTGGCTACCCAAGCGATGCTGTGGCATGTCGGCGTGCAAACCGTGTTGCCGCCGGGCTATATGTGTTGCGGTTATCCGCAAGATGCCGGCGGCGACAAAGCCCGCGCCGAGCAGATGAGCACGGATAACCGCGTCTCATTCCACCGCATGGCCAATACGCTGAATTATCTTGACATCAAAACCGTGGTCGTCAGCTGCGGCACTTGTTACGACCAGTTGGAAAAATACCGCTTTGAGGAAATTTTTCCCGGCTGCCGCATCATCGACATTCACGAATTCTTATTGGAAAAAGGCGTGAAACTCGACGGTGTGGAAGGCCAGCAATATCTCTATCACGATCCGTGCCACAGCCCGATTAAAACCATGAACGCCACCCAAATGGCCAGCGAATTGATGGGGCAAAAAGTGGTGTTGAGCGACCGCTGTTGCGGCGAATCCGGTATGTTTGCCGTGAAACGCCCCGACATCGCTTCGCAGGTGAAATTCCGCAAACAGGAAGAAATCGAGAAAAACCTTAAAGAATTGCCGCAAGGCCAGCCGGTGAAAATGCTCACTTCCTGCCCGGCCTGTCTGCAAGGTTTAAGCCGCTACCGCGACGACAACGACATACCCGCCGATTATATCGTCATCGAAATGGCCAAGCATATTCTGGGCGACAACTGGCTGAATGAGTTTGTCGACAAAGCCAACAACGGCGGCGTGGAAAAAGTGCTGCTGTAATCTGAAAAAATTATTTCACTTACCCCTTCAAACCAAGACAATTTCAAGCCAACCTCTGTCAACGATTGCAACATTATCAGCAGATGTTGGCTTGAATTACTTTCATATTTCTAATCCCGATCCCTATCTTTGCCAACACTCAAAAAATTTCTGCTTTCAATCAAATCTTTCTATATCCCTGCATTTTTCTACCTGCTTAAGACCGTCTTGATTTTTTCAGACGGCATTTTTTGCAACATTCAGCCGCATGTCTGATCAATCTTGCAAGATGAATAATATTTTTTAAATTGAAAATTGTTGACAACCTATAATTTATCACTATATTTTTTTTATATATTTAATTTTTTAAATATTGATAAAATAGTTTTCATATAATATATATTGTCAACAATTTTCCAATCGAAAAGATTATTCTTATGCATCTTACTAGTCGAGAACAAGAAAAACTCATGCTTTTTCTGGCTGGCGAACTCGCCGCTAAGCGCCTTGCCCGCGGCCTGAAGCTCAACCATCCGGAAGCCATTACTTATATCTCGAGCCATCTCCAAGAAGCCGCGCGCGACGGCATGAGCGTGGCCGAATTAATGGAATACGGCACGACCTTGCTGACCAACGGCGACGTTGTGGAAGGTATTGCCGATATGATAGACGAAATGCAGATTGAGGCCACCTTTCCCGATGGTACAAAACTCGTTACCGTACACCGTCCGATACGCTGAAAATTTTAAAAATACAGCAATCTTTACTGCCCAATGCTTACAGTCCATACCGTTTGGAATGTAGCAACGACATCCCAGAAAAAGGATAATCCTATGATTCCCGGAGAATACCTAGCCGCTGAAGGCCATATTGTTGCCAACCGTAACAGGCCTACACGCATAATTAAAGTAGTCAACCTCGGCGATCGCCCGATTCAGGTCGGCTCGCACTATCATTTTGCCGAAACCAATCCCGCACTTTCATTTGATCGCACCGCAGCCGAAGGCTTCCGTCTGAACATCCCTAGTGGCAACGCCGTACGCTTCGAACCGGGAGAAGAGAAAACCGTAACGCTTGTTGCATTCGGAGGTAAACGGCTTTTACATGGTTTTCGTAACCAAACTTCTGGAAAACGCCTTCCCCCACTCCTATGTACCACAGAAACTACCACGCTCGACATCCCACGTGCCCAATATCTCGCCACCTACGGTCCTACTGTCGGCGATAAAATCCGCTTGGGTGACACCTGCCTTTTCGCTACAGTCGAACGCGATTTGCTCACCCACGGTGACGAATGTAAATTCGGTGGCGGCAAATCGGTACGCGACGGCATGGCACAGTCGGCTACCGAAGGCCGTACCAATCCGAACGTACTGGATTTTGTCATTACCAACGTCGTTATCATCGACCACAGCGGCATTGTCAAAGCCGACATCGGTATTCGCGACGGCCGCATCGTCGGCATTGGGTAGGCGGGTAATCCTGACACCATGGACGGTGTGACCCCCAACATGATCATCGGTGCCTCCACCGAAGTACACAACGGTGCGCATCTGATCGCAACTGCCGGCGGCATCGATACCCATATTCACAATATTTGCCCGCAGCAGATCGCCCATGCCATCGAAAGTGGCATCACTACCATGATCGGCGGCGGAACCGGCCCGGCTAACGGCACCAATGCCACCACTGTTACCCCCGGTGCATGGAACCTGCAACGTATGCTGCAAGCCGTCGACGCCTATCCGGTAAACATGGGCTTTTTCGGCAAAGGCAATTGTGCTTCTACAGAGCCTTTGCGCGAGCAAATCCGCGCTGGTGCGCTTGGACTGAAAATCCATGAAGACTGGGGCGAAACTCCTGCAGTCATCGATGCCAGCCTGAAAGTGGCTGACGAAATGGATGTGCAAGTGGCCATACACACCGATACACTCAACGAAAGTGGCTTTCTCGAAGAAACCATGGCAGCGATAGATGGCCGTGTCATCCACACCTTCCATACTGAAGGCGCTGGTGGCGGTCACGCACCCGATATCATTAAAGCGGCCATGTATCCTAATGTACTGCCGGCCTCCACCAACCCAACCCGTCCCTTTACCGTCAATACTATTGATGAACACCTCGATATGCTGATGGTTTGCCACCACCTCGACAAACGTGTACCCGAAGACATCGCATTTGCCGATTCACGCATTCGTCCCGAAACCATCGCTGCCGAAGACATTTTGCACGACATGGGCGTGTTTTCGATCATGAATTCCGATTCCCAAGCCATGGGACGCGTAGGGGAAGTCATCATCCGTACCTGGCAAACTGCCGATAAAATGAAACAGCAGCGCGGCAGCTTGCCAGAGGATCAAGCCGATAGCGACAATTTCCGCATCAAACGCTACATAGCAAAATATACAGTTAATCCTGCCATTGCTCACGGCATTAGCGATTACGTCGGATCAATCGAAGTTGGCAAAATGGCTGACATTGTCTTGTGGAAACCCGCCTTTTTCGGCGTCAAGCCTGAAATCATCATCAAAAACGGTTTCATCAGCTACGCCCGAAAGGAGGATCCCAACGCCAGCATCCCCACTCCCCAACCCGTTCTCTACCGTCCCATGTTCGGTGCGCACGGTAAAGCAGTGGCCGAAACCGCTGTATTGTTTGTTTCGCAAGCCGCTGTAGATGCTGGAATCCGCGACCGTTACGGCCTGAGCAAGCTCACTTTACCTGTATACGGTTGCCGAAACATCGGTAAAAAAGACCTTATCCATAACCATGCAACACCAGAAATCACTGTTGATCCGGAACGTTACGAAGTGCGCGTTAATGGAGAACACATTACCTGCGAACCTGCCGTTAAATTGCCTTTAGCGCAAAGATACTTTCTATTTTAAAGAAAACGGCAGACAGGTACTTTACTTACGCAAAGCCCTGTCTGCCGCGCTACCCAGCATAAAAACTACGTTCGAATTTATTCTAAGTGATTCACCATGAACCTGATTATCCAAAATACGCTGCCGCTTGATACGCCGCCTCATCCACAAGCCGAACAAGATTACGTTGAGCTCGAATGGTATGAAGCCGGCCGGCACATTTTACGCAAAACAACAACCAACGGCAGAGACATCTCTTTCCGTATGCTGCAGGAAGGCCAAAGACTGAAGCACGGCGATATCGTATATTCCGATACCCGGGTATTCATCCGAATCACCATCAAACCCTGCGCAGCCATCGTCATCGCGCCTAAAAATCTGCCGGATATGGCACGCGCATGCTACGAGATCGGCAACAAACATTCACCGCTTTTTCTCGAAGGCGACGAGCTAACTATGCCTTACGACAAACCGATGTTTCTCTGGCTTGAAGCAGCCGGTTTTCAGCCACAACAGGCTGAACGGCGCCTAAGCCTTGCTTTGCGCGCCAATTCGGCACCGGGTTTCGGCGGTCATCACTCACACAGTCACGGACACGGCCATTAAACTCACCGCCCTATTGCATCTTGCCGACCCTACCTTGCCTATCGGTGGTTTCAATCATTCCGCCGGCCTGGAAACCTTCGTACAAGAAGGTGCGGTGGACAGCATCAGCCGTCTGAAAGAATATGTAGAAACCCAACTTTTGCAAAATTGGATTCATAACGACGGCGCTTATGTTTCGCTGGCCTATTCAACCACGCTCGCCGGTGATGCCGAGACACTGGAAACACTCGACCATGATATTGAGTGCCGCGAAAACGCCGCGCGAAATCCGCGAAGCTTCGGTTAAGCTCGGCGTGAGGCTGCTGAAAATCTTTGCCCGATATGAAAGCCATCCGATGGTTAACGCATTTCAGACGGCCTTGACACAAAAACGGGTACAAGGGTTTTATCCGTTGGCTTTTGGCTTGATTGCTGCAGCGACAGTGCAAACTAAAGAAGATACACTGACCGCGTTTTACTATAACGCCGCCGTAGGTGCCGTAACCAACGGCGTGAAATTGATTCCGCTCAGTCAAAACGACGGACAAGATATTCTCTTTGCTTTACGTAAGACCATAGGACAGGCGGTCTCTCTCAGTATGACACCCGATTTGAATTGGCTTGGCGTTGCCAGCCCAGCCGCAGACATTCGTGCAATGCAGCACGAACGGCTATATACACGGCTGTATATGAGCTAGGCCGTCTGAAACCGTTTTTCTTACTTAACTGATCAAAAACCCTATTTCCCTGTTTATATGTTTTGTTTAAAAGGACATTCAATATGAAATACACCATGAAAACCATTTTGGCCGTAACACTGGCAGTAAGCATCTCCGCCGCTTTCGCCCATCCGGGGCACGGAGCAGAAGGCGGTTTCGCCGCAGGCTTCCTACATCCTATCGGCGGACTGGATCACATTCCTGCTATTTTGGCTGTCGGCTTGTGGGCAGCAACATTTGAAGGCAAAGCCCGATGGGTACTACCGGCCGCTTTTATCAGCATGATGGCCATAGGCTTTTTCTTCGGCCTCAACACGGGCACCATAGCCATGACCGAACAAGGCATTGCCGCGTCTGTTTTGGTCATCGGTTTGGCCGCATCTTGGCTACAACGCTTGCCCATAACCGCTGCGGCGGCAATGGCGGGGGCCTTCGCACTCTTTCACGGCCTGGCACACGGAGCTGAAACAAGCGGCGGAGCCATCGGATTTGCAACAAGCTTCGTCATCAGTACCGCGATACTGCATGCCGCCGGATTCTTAGCCGGTGCTGTTTTACGTCAAAACGTATGGATGACACGCAGTCTCGGTACAGCCATCGGTTCATTCGGCCTCTACCTTTTGTTGGCTTAAACCTACCGATTGCACTGAAATAATACGCAAATATTCTACGGTCGATCGCATCATCGGCCGTTTGAAATCTCTCCCTATACATACGACAGAAGCGACAACGCAGGCCAATAACCAGCCCTTTAATTAAAAACGCTTCATTTTCATATATTTTTTAAGGAACATTATGCGCAACTACATCAAAATCGGCGTTGCCGGCCCGGTAGGTGCAGGCAAAACCGCCCTCATCGAGAGGCTGACCCGAAAAATTGCCGGCAAATACAGCGTTGCCGTAATCACCAACGATATCTACACCCGGGAAGATGCTGAATTTCTCACCCGCAACAGTCTACTACCGCCTGAACGCATTATGGGCGTGGAAACCGGTGGCTGTCCGCACACAACCATCTGCGAAGATGCCTCTATGAATCTCGAAGCGGTAGAAGAAATGGCGCAACGCTTCCCCGATGTTGAAATTATTTTCATCGAATCAGGCGGTGATAATCTTTCTGCCACCTTCAGCCCTGATTTGGCCGATGTCACCATTTTTGTAATCGATGTCGCACAGGGCAAAAAAATTCCGCGCAAAGGCGGGCCGGGCATCACCCGTTCCGATCTTCTGGTGATTAACAAAACCGACTTGGCTCCGCATGTTGGTGCCAGCCTTGAAGTAATGGAACACGATGCCCGCAGAATGCGTGGTGGGCAACCTTTTGTTTTCACCAACCTGATGAAAGACGAAAATCTCGACTCGGTGATCGGCTGGATACAAAAATACGCGTTATTGGAAAACCGCGACGAACCGGCCGGATTGGTTCGCTAAGCCTTAGAGCCGGCTTCTTTCTTTTCTTGTTACAAAATAGGTGTTTGACAGGAAATAAAAATAGCCGGCTTAATCAGTCGCCATGAGGTTTTTATCTTTCAACAATTCCGTTGGCCCGTTTCGGATTTAACCAGTAAAACAAACAGCCTGCAAACATCCGCTTTCCGACCTACTTTTATTCATCAAACAAAATATGTATAGCAAGCTTTCCCTCTCCACCCAAGCGAAAAGCGGACGCACAATACTCCAAAATAATTTTGCGTCTCCGCCATTAAAGCTGATGAGTCTTCCCTATGAGCCCGACGGCATACTTCGCGTCGTACAAATATCCTCATCCCCGGGCTTGCTCGGCGGCGATAGCATTGATATTGAAATCAAACTCTCACCGCATACGGCGCTCTCGCTTCATACCCAATCCTTCACACATATTGGAAATGGACGAAGGTAAACAAGCACGGCAACATACGCACATTTCCCAACAAGCCGGATCCAGTCTCTGCTATCTCCCTCATCCTTTGGTATTACACAAAGGAAGCACATTAGTACAAACCACCGAAATCGAATTAGATGATGATTGCGATTTGATCTATGGTGAAATTCTTGCCTCTGGCAGAATCCGCAATGGTGAGTCATTCAAATTTAACCGCTTTTCCTCACATCTGGTTATCCGACACGGCAAAAGAAAGCTGGTTACCTATAATATCCAATGGCAGCCCGCCAGCCAACATCCCTCTGCTTTAGGACAGATGGAAGGTTACACACACCAGCTCAATCTTTTCTATGTGAATACAGCTCATTCCTCACTTGATATGCGAAGCAAAGTCGGCCGGCTTTATAACAGAATAAGCAGCAACCATCCCTCGGAAAGCATTTTATGGGGAGTGAGCCAAGCTGATGATTCCGTACTTTGCCTGCGTGTGCTGGCTGACAATGCATATAGTCTGCAAGAGATTTTAAAAACGGCGGCCACCTTACTTCATCCTACACAATCCTCCCCTTTAAGTGCGGCTTTCTTTAAATGAGCCTTCCCAAACCACCGAATCCAACCCTATAAAGTAGATTAAAATGGAAACCATCCGAACAATACTGACCGGCATCAGTCAAATCTTTCTGCAACGAAATACGCTCTCAGGCGCATTAATTGCCATTGGCATGTATTTTAGCCATCCAGCCCTATGCGCCGCCTGTCTGCTCGGCTCCCTTACCGGCACTCTGACCGCCCGCCTGATGCGCTTTCCCGAAAATGAAATTAGCCAAGGACTCTACGGTTTTAATGCCAGCCTTGCCATGATGTGCATCCTCTTCACGTTCGGACTCAATCACACCGCCAATCCGGCAGTATGGTTGCTGGGAATCTTCACAGCAGCGTTGACCGTACCCATTGTGAGCCTGTTTCTGCGCCACAACAAACCCGCCCTGACTTTTCCCTTCGTTGCCATCTGCTGGATTATGTATGGATTGACAACTTATTACGGTTTATTCGGTTTGACAAACACCCCCCTACCCGAACTGACTACCACTTCATCAGCCTTATCTATGCCGTTTTATGCCTGGGCAGAAGTCAATTTTGGCAGCAGTCCTCTCACCGGATTGTTCCTGCTGGCAGCCGTTGCAGTCAACAGCCCCGGCTCCGCCATGTGGGCAACTGCCTCCGCCGTATTCGCTGCAAGCATCGCACACATCCTATTCGGTATCGAGCCCAACCTATTGGCAAATGGCCTCTATAGTTATTCTGCGATTCTTATCGCTTGTATGTTCTACGGTAAGCGTACAACAGATTTCTATTACGCTCTCACTGCAGTATTCCTGGCCGTACCGATCCAATATGTGACTGCCGCGACAGGTCTGCCTCCTTATACTTTTGGCTTTATCGCTGCCGTTTGGATCATGCTCTTCATAAAAAAAGCAATCAAACAATATACAACCGCCTACCAAACGACATAAAACGAAAAGGCCTAAAAAACTGTAAGAAAAGCTAGCGTTATTGGCGAGAATCAACTTTGGGCAACAACTGGCGCGGCCGCTGGGCGCATCGGGCGTGCCGCAATTGGCGGCGGAACGCGACGGGCGGTTTGAATTGCTGCCCGGCCACTTATTGTTTGAACAAGCAGGGCTGTTGCCGGATTATTTGAAGTAGCGTATCCAATCAAACAGGCCGTCTGAAAAGTTTGAACTACATCTTTTAAAGTTGGAGGGGCGCCCAACTTCTTGGGGCAGTTCAATTTTTCAGACGGCCTTTTTCTTTCTGCATTAAAATAACACCTACCCAATCACAAACCCAACCGCAATATGTCTAAAAAAATCCTCATCATTTCCCCAAGCTGGATTGGCGACTGCGTCATGACCCAGCCGCTTTACCGCCGTCTGCACGAACTGCATCCGGGCTGCACCATCGACGTGTTCGCTCCGAAGTGGTCGTTGGCGGTCTTCGAGCGCATGCCGGAAGTGAACGAGATTCTGGAAAATCCGTTCGGCCACGGCGCATTGGATTTGAAAAAACGCTGGCAAGTCGGGCGCGCACTGGGCAAACGCGGTTACGACCAAGTCATCGTGCTGCCCGGCTCGCTTAAATCCGCCATCATCGCCTTGGCCACCGGTATCAAACAGCGCACCGGCTACGTGGGCGAATCGCGCTATATTTTGCTCAACGACATCCGCAAGCTCGACAAAACCGCCCTGCCGCTGATGGTTGACCGCTATACTGCGCTTGCCCATCCGAGCCAAGCTGATTTCAACGGCCATTCCGGCCAGCCTCTGTTCCAAATTGATGCCGCCAGCCAGCAAGCCGCTTTAGTCAAACATGGCCTAAATACCGACAAACCGATCATCGCCTTCTGCCCCGGCGCAGAATTCGGCCCCGCCAAACGCTGGCCGGCGCGCCACTTTGCCGGTTTGGCACAAAACTATCTGGCCAAAGGCTGGCAGGTTTGGCTGTTCGGTTCGCAAAAAGATTTTGACATTGCCGAAGAAATCAACCAGCTTTCAGACGGCCTCTGCACTAATCTATGCGGCAAAACCTCGCTTTCCGAAGCCATCGATTTACTGGCCTGCGCCGAAAACGTAGTCTGCAACGACAGCGGTCTCATGCACCTTGCTGCCGCGCTCGACCGCAAACTTGCCGCTTTGTACGGCTCGTCCAGCCCCGACCACACACCGCCTTTGAGTAATCAAGCCGAAATCGTCAGCCTCAATCTCGACTGCTCGCCTTGTTTCAAACGCGAATGCCCGCTGGGACACACCGATTGTCTGAATAAAATTGAGCCGCAAATGGTCGAACAGGCTTTATTTAAAATTCATGTAGAACAGGCATAATTGCCATAATAAAAGCCATGCCGTCTGAAAAATTTCAGACGGCATGGCTTTATTTCACAATATATCACCAATTAAATCATGAGTTTAGTCTTGTTTCACTTGTCCAAACAATTCCCTATGCTGCTGCAACAATTTTTCCTTATCATCTTTAAAATCCAAGATTTGTTCAAAACGCTTTAACACCGCATGCGCGGTATCTGCAGCCGATGCGGCAATATACGGATCTTGGCTGTTGGCGGCAATACCGGCCAACACTTTTTGCATAGTCAGCCCGACTTCGGCCGCACCTGCGCCGTCGCGGGCAATAGGTAAGAATGTTTGCGGCACCCATTGGCTGCTGTCGGCGGCAATGATAGACAAACGGTCATATTGTGCGCCCCCGCCTTCGGAATGGGGCTTAGTCAGCAAACGCAATATCATCACCATCACGCTGATGGCGGTACCGGGGTCGTTGATGCCGGGCGACAACGCGCGCTGGGCGGCTTCACTCAACACGTTCAAGCCCCATTGCGGATCTTGCGCATAGGTACGCTCTTGACTGATGACGAAACACCCGACAAATTTATCGATTAAATCCGCATCGCCCTGACCGGCAGACAAACACGCCACCACGGTGTTTGGCGTCAACAACTTGCCCGGCCGCACGATAATTGAGACATAAGTTTCATGCTCTTCCGCCAGCTTTTGCAGCGACATCATGTCGATGTGGGTGAGATAACCCGGCTGCTTGGCATAAATCGGACGCACGGGTTGCTGCAAGCTGCCTTTCCACGCGGCGCCCATATCCGTTGAGATGTAATAGTGATCCAGCGCGCTTTCAGTTTTGGTGCTGATTTTCTGCAGCGTGTTGCCCAAACTGCCCAGTTGCGACAGGGTAAACACCCAACGAATCAACGTCACAATCAAATACACCATGACCGCAATCGTGCCGACAAACAAAATAAAACGGCCGTTTTGCCCGTAATATTCCATGCCTAGCGCCGTTTTGGCAATCACGGCGTAAATAAACGCGGCAATAAAGCTGGCGATGGCGGTGCGCGTGTTGTCATCGGCCATCACCAAATTCATGGCGCGTGGAGTCGCGCCGTTGGCCGCCGATGAAAATGCCGACACCATAATCGACAGCGAAAACGTACTCACCGAAAGCATACTTGATGCCACAATGCTCAACAGGCCGTCTAAGGTGCTGCGTTCAATATCGGGCAAAATGCCCGCTTGCAGCATATCGCCGAAAAAGCGCGCAATAAACGCAAAAATCACGGCAAAAACCGCCCAATAAGCGGGCACCAGCCAAAGTTGGTTGGCCGGTTTTTTAACGGCAATCAGCCAGCGGTAAAAAGTATTGGTCATGAATTCAATAAAATGCACAAACAAAACCCGATTATAAATCAATCAGGCAAACAAACCTATTCCCGCCGCATTTTGCCAAGCCCACGCTTTTTTGCTTGAATTCCCTTTCAGACGGCTTTATCATCGTTGTCAATCTCGTTCATATAAACAAAGGCACACATCATGCAGGATATTCAACAATACGTCCGAGATACCGCCACCGCGGCCAAACAGGCTTTCTATCTGATGGCAAACGCCACCACCGCGCAGAAAAACGCCGCACTGTTGCGCATGGCCGAATTGATTGCGCAACACCAAACCGCCATTCTCGCTGCCAACGCGCAAGACATGGAAAACGCTACCGCCAAAGGCTTAGATTCTGCCCTGCTCGACCGCTTGAAGCTGACGGAAAAAACCGTCGAATCCATGTGCGAAGGTTTGCGCCAAGTGGCGGCGCTGCCTGACCCTGTGGGCGAAATGGACGAATTCCGCATCCGCCCGAACGGCTTGCAAATCGGCAAAATGCGCGTGCCGCTGGGTGTCATCGGCATCATTTACGAATCTCGCCCGAACGTCACCATCGATGCCGCCGCTTTGTGCCTGAAGTCCGGCAATGCCTGTGTGTTGCGCGGCGGCAGCGAAGCCTTTGAAAGCAATATGGCGATTGCCAAACTCATCCGCCAAGCCCTGACCGAAAACGACTTACCGCCGGCCGCCGTGAGCGTGATTGAAAACACCAGCCGCGAAAGCGTCGGTGCCATGCTGCAAAGCCCTGAACTGATTGATGTCATCATTCCGCGCGGCGGCAAATCGCTGGTTGCCCGCATTGCCGCCGAAGCACGCGTGCCGGTAATTAAGCATCTCGACGGCATTTGCCATGTGTATATCGACCAAGCCGCCGACACGCAAAAAGCCATTGAAATCGCTTTCAACGCCAAAACTTCACGCTACGGCACCTGCAACACCATGGAAACCCTGCTGATTCACGCCGCACGTGCTGAAGAAATATTGCCTTTGCTGGCGGAAAAATACGCTGAAAAAAAAGTTGGGCTGCGCGGTTGCGAACGCACTTTGGCGATTTTGCCGAGCATCAACGCTGCCACCGAAGAAGATTGGGACACCGAATACCTCGCCCCCGTTTTGGCGGTAAAAATCGTCGATGACTTGACCCAAGCCATTGCCCACATCAACACCCACGGCAGCCACCATACCGATTCCATCATTACCGAGTCTTACACCGATGCACAAATCTTCCTGCGCGCGGTGGACAGCGCCAGCGTGATGGTCAATGTATCCACCCGTTTCGCCGACGGCTTTGAATACGGCTTAGGCGCGGAAATCGGCATTTCTACCGACAAAATCCACGTGCGCGGCCCGGTCGGTTTGCACGGCCTGACTTCGCAAAAATGGGTGGTATTGGGCAACGGGCAGGTTCGCATTTAAACTTTATTATCAAGGCCGTCTGAAACCCATTTTCTTTTCAGACGGCCTTTTTACACCAGTCAAAAAAGGAGCCATCATGACAATACCATTCACCACCGCCGATTTAATCGACATCGCTCCCGATACCCCATCGTGCGAAATTCAGTTTAAAAGCTTCGGCAAAAAACGGTTCTGCGGCAAAATCCGCACCTTAAAATGAAAATGCTTCCGCGACAACAGCATCCTGCGCCAAACCTTTAATCAAGCATCCGATGGTGAAGTTTTGGTTATCAATGGCGGCGGCTCGTTGGCCTGCGCATTAATGGGCGACATGATTGCCGAAGAAGGCCGTAAAAACGGCTGGGCAGGTATCGTCATCTACGGCGCCATCCGCGACAGCGTAGCCATCGGTCAAATGGATTTCGGCGTAAAAGCGTTTGGTACCAACCCTCGCCGCAGTGCAAAAAACAACTAGGGCGAAACCGACATACCGCTTGAATTCGGCGGCGTCACCTTCATCCCCGGCCACTATCTCTACAGCGATGAAGACGGCATTTTGGTTGCCGAAAAGCCTTTGTTTTGATTGAAAGCCCCATCATAAAAGGCCGTCTGAAACCCCTACACCAATTTCAGACGGCCTCATCATTGATATAACAAAATCATCTTTATTATAAACAAACCATTCTTTCCCATTTTCAGGCGGCCTCGTTAAAGTATCGGCAAACCCAATATGAAGGAACGCACATGACCGCCACCACTGCCCCATTACTCCGTTTCATCACCGCCGGCAGCGTCGACGACGGCAAGTCCACCCTGATCGGCCGCCTGCTTTACGACAGCAAAACCCTGCTGACCGACCAAATCGACAAGCTCAACAAAGCCTCTGAAAACGGTGACACACCCGATTTCGCCAGCCTCACCGAGGGCTTGGCCGCCGAGCGCGAACAAGGCATCACCATCGATGTGGCCTACCGCTATTTCGCCACTCCCAAACGCAAATTCATCATCGCCGACACCCCCGGCCATGAACAATACACCCGCAACATGGTCACCGGCGCATCAAGCGCCGAGGCCGCCATCGTCTTGGTCGATGCCACCCGCGTTGATTTCAGCGGCGAAGAACCGGTTTTACTGCCGCAAACCAAGCGCCACAGCGCCATTTTGAAACTGCTCGGCTGCCCGAACATCATTGTCGCCGTCAACAAACTCGACCTGCTCGATTTTGACGAAGGCAAATACCAAGCCATCACCGCCGCCTATCAAAAGCTTGCCCAACAAATCGGCCTGAATGCTGATGTGCATTTCCTGCCCATCAGCGCATTGAAAGGCGACAACATCGTTAACGCCAGCGCGCAAACGCCGTGGTATCAAGGTTTGCCCCTGCTGCCCTTATTGGAAAGCCTGCCCGTCTCCCGCAAAGACGCGCTTGCCCAAGCCGCCCATTTCCCCGTACAACGTGTGGCGCGCCAAGACGGCAGCAGCAGCGACGATTTCCGCGGCTACCAAGGCCGTTTGGAAGCAGGCCGTCTGAAAGTGGGCGATGCAGTCAAAGTATTACCCAACGGCCAAACCGCCAAAATCGCCGAGATTTACAATCCGAACGGCAAAACCGATACTGCCGAAGCCGGCGAAGTATTGACCATTACGCTCGACACCGACATCGACATCTCTCGCGGCAATGCCATCGTCGCCGCCGACAGCCCTATTGAGCCGAGCCAGCAATTCCAAGCCGCATTGTGCTGGTTTGACGATATTCCACTCAATCTGCGCCGCAAATACCTGCTCAAACACACCACCCAAACCACCGCCGTGAAAATCAGCGAAACCGCCTACGTTTGGGATGTAAACACCTTGAGCCAAGTGCAATCGGCCACCGAATTGAAACTCAACGACATCGGCCACATCAGCTTCAAAACCCAGCAGCCGCTTAACACCACGACTTATGAGCAAAATCAGGCAACCGGTGCATTTATCCTGATTGACGAAGCCACCAATCACACCGTCGCCGCCGGCATGATCCGCGAGGGTGATGAAGCAGGGACGTTTGAGATTTGAAACCGGTTTCGTTGTCAAATAAAAATGCCGTCTGAAAGATATGCTTTCAGACGGCCTTTTTGTTAAGTTTAGCAAAAATATGCCATAATGTTTTGATTGTTTTTAACCGGTCTAAGACATGGCTAACGATATTACTTTCAATAAAACCTTTTCCCGTTGGGCAGCTTATCGCTCCGGACTGAAACTAACTTTTGTTTTTTGGCTTTCACTCATCTTAGCATTCAGCTTAGAGCGTTTTCTCATGCTGAATCATTTCGTTTCCGAAAATATTACCCAACAATATCGTGATGATATTACCTCGCTGTTTTTAAAAGGCTTATTGTTTGATATTAAAGCCTCATCGCTCTTATCTGCCATCGCCTTTCTTTTGCTTCTGATAAGTTTAATCCATCCGATATTGGCACGCGTTTATCAAAAAATCCACAAAAAGCTTTTAACCTTATTGTTCATCATTTCCATCGCCTTTGCCTTGGGCAACTGGTTTTATTTCTCTGTTTATGAAAAGCAATTTGATGTTTTTGTCTTTGGGCTGTTTGATGAAGACACCAATGCGGTTGTTAAAACCATTTGGTCGGATTACCCCGTTATTTCCGGCAGCTTGGCATTGCTGGTTCTGGGTGGGTTATTTGCTTGGTTGCTCAACAAATTACCACACCCTAATCAACAGGCAGCCGCACCGGTATGGCTGTGGGTTGCCGGTATTGTGCTGCCATTATTGGCGTTGACATTGGGCATTCGTGGTTCGGTAGGTAAATTTCCTTTGCGCCAAACCGCCATGCAGATTTCCGCTGCCCCGCAATTAAACAAACTGGTTCCCAATGCCTTGATTTCTTTAGACTGGGCAAGAAAAGAATACCGCAACAGCAGCCGTTTTAAGCCTGTCAGCAATGCAGACGGCAGCCGCATAATCAGTCAACTGCTGGAAACTGAAGCAACTGCTGATTTGCAGCAGCTGGTAAAAACTACGCCTGCCAACCCTGCCGTAGCGCAGAAAAAACCAAATGTCGTGCTGGCCGTGATGGAGAGCATGAGCAGCCATTTATTGGATTTCGACAATGTCGAAAGAAACTTATTAGGCCGTCTGAAACCACATTGGCAATCAGATTGGGTATATAAAAAGTTTATTTCTGAAGGCGATGGCACCAGTGATACCCTACACCGCCTGTTTGTGCGCAGCCCCCGCTTAGACTTAAGCCAATCAATTGCGAAAAACAAAACCTTCATCAGCAATATGTTCAAACCTTATGCCGATGCCGGTTATCACATCGTTTATCTCACCGCAGGCAACGGCGGCTGGCGTGATTTTGATACCTTCCTGCGTCATTTGGGTGTGGGTGAAATCATTGATGAAAATGGCTTGAAAGACCGTTTTCCGGAAGCAAAATCCAGCACATGGGGTATTCCTGATGAGTATATGTTCCGCTACGCAGAAGAGTTGCTGCAAAAAGCAGAACAGCAAAAGCAACCTGTATTCATCATGATGCTGTCTGTCACCAACCATCCGCCTTACCGTTTACCCGATACGCAACAAAGTATCGATTTCCGCTTAACAGAATCCGAAGCCGGCCGCTTAAAAGCATTGGCGAAAGGCAAAGAACTGAATGAGATTTTCAACACCTTCCGCTACAGTAACGACCAATTGGGCAGCTTTATCGGCAACGTGAAACAAACTGCTCCGGATACCATTATCGCAGCGACAGGCGATCATAATATGCGTGCCATCGGTTATCCCGAAGCCGATGAAGTGGCTTTAGGACATGGTGTGCCGTTTTATCTTTATGTTCCTGAGAAATACCGCCATCAAGCTGTATATCAACCGGAGCGAGCCGGTTCACACAAAGATGTTTTACCGACGCTGTATCATTTAAGCCTGTCTGAAACATCTTATTACGACACCGGCTGCAATCTGACTGCGCCACAAGCCGATTCGCCTTGGTGCGGTTATGGTTACAATAAAGAAGTACTGATTACTGAAAACGGCTTCTATCATCTGCATAATCAAAAATTCCACCCTTGGTCTAAAACACAAGGAGATTTGCATGCTGATGCGCCTACGCAGCCGAATGAGCATGACCTGAAACACATCAAAAAAGGCAGCGTGTACACGGAATTTCTCGAATGGCAAATTAACCGAATCGTCACCGCCCAGTAATAATAATGCCGTCTGAAAACAAACCTTTCAGACGGCATTTTCTGATTTCTAACCAATCACACCGCCGCTTCGCTGCGCTCACCCGTGCGGATACGGATCGCCTCTTCCACCGGATAAACAAAAATCTTGCCGTCGCCGATTTTGCCGGAGCGGGCGTTTTCGATGATGGCTTCGATGGCGCGTTCGACGTCGTGATCGGCCAACACCAGCTCGATTTTGACTTTCGGCAGGAAATCGACGGCGTATTCGGCGCCGCGGTAAATTTCGGTGTGGCCTTTTTGGCGGCCGAATCCTTTCACTTCGGTCACGGTCATGCCGGTGATGCCGATTTCGGTTAAGGCTTCGCGCACGTCGTCGAGTTTGAAGGGTTTGATGATGGCTTCGATTTTTTTCATGGCTGGCTTTCTATTTGTTTTTCAGACGGCGTGGTGTCATCATGAAGGCCGCCTGAACAGGAAAAGATGACTGGAAAATTATCACAATCCGCTTTTTTATTCAATCGCGTTTTGTGATGTGAATTGTTGACACTTTGCGGCAAATACCCAAGCAAAACAGCCTTATTATGCGTATAATGCCGTTTTCCCAACCGCATTTGAGAGCCGAATCCATGTCTGTTGTTTTGCCCTTGCGCGGCGTTACCGCCCTGTCTGATTTCCGTGTTGAAAAACTGTTTCAAAAAGCAGCCGCCGCCGGCCTGCCTGAAGCGAAGCTGGAAAGCGAATTTTGGTATTTTGTCAGCAGCGAAAATACTTTAGACGCTGCTACCGTTGAAAAACTGCAAGCCTTGCTGGAAGCCGAAAGTGTTGCCGAAACACCGAAGCCCGCCAATGGCTTGCATTTATTTTTGATTACTCCGCGCTTAGGCACGATTTCGCCTTGGGCTTCCAAAGCCACCAACATTGCGGAAAACTGCGGCCTTAAAGGCATCGGGCGCATTGAGCGCGGCATGGCGGTGTGGATTCGCGGCGATTTGACTGCCGAGCAGCAGCAACAATGGGCGGCGCTGTTGCACGACCGCATGACCGAAAGTGTGTTGACCGACATTGACGCGGCGGCACAATTATTCCACCACATCCAATCGGAAACGTTCTCAACCGTCGATTTGTTAAACGGCGGCAAAGAAGCCTTGGTAAAAGCCAACAGCGAAATGGGCTTGGCCTTGTCACCTGATGAAATCGATTATTTGGTCGAAAACTATCAAGCCTTAAACCGCAATCCGAGCGATGTCGAGCTGATGATGTTTGCCCAAGCCAACTCGGAACACTGCCGCCACAAAATCTTCAATGCCGATTTTATTTTGAACGGCGAAAAACAGCCTAAATCGCTGTTCCGCATGATTCGCGACACCCACGAAGCCCATCCTGAAGGCACGGTCGTGGCGTATAAAGACAATTCTTCCGTAATCGAAGGCGCGAAAATCGAGCGTTTCTACCCGAATGCCGCCGATAACCACGGCTACCGTTTCCACGAAGAAGACACCCACATCATCATGAAGGTGGAAACCCACAACCACCCGACCGCCATCGCCCCATTTGCGGGTGCGGCCACCGGTGCGGGCGGTGAAATCCGTGATGAAGGTGCGACCGGCAAAGGTTCGCGCCCGAAAGCAGGTTTGACCGGCTTTACCGTTTCCAACCTGAATATCCCCGGTTTGGAACAGCCTTGGGAACAAGCCTACGGCAAACCCGGCCACATTGCTTCGCCTTTAGACATCATGATTGAAGGCCCGATTGGCGGCGCGGCGTTTAACAACGAATTCGGCCGCCCCAACCTGCTGGGCTATTTCCGCACCTTTGAAGAAAAAGTCGACGGCCAAGTGCGCGGCTATCACAAGCCGATTATGATTGCCGGCGGTTTGGGCAATATTCAGGCGCAACAAACGCATAAAGACGAAATCCCTGAAGGCGCATTATTAATCCAACTCGGTGGCCCGGGCATGCTGATTGGCCTCGGCGGAGGCGCAGCTTCGTCTATGGATACCGGCACCAATGACGCTTCTCTAGACTTTAACTCTGTCCAACGCGGCAACCCTGAAATCGAACGCCGTGCGCAAGAAGTCATCGACCGCTGCTGGCAGCTGGGCGACGGCAATCCGATTATCTCCATTCACGACGTGGGTGCCGGCGGCTTGTCAAACGCCTTCCCTGAGTTGGTCAACGACGCCGGCCGCGGCGCGAAATTCAAGCTGCGCGATGTGCCTTTGGAAGAACACGGTTTAACGCCGCTGCAAATCTGGTGTAACGAATCGCAAGAGCGTTATGTGTTGTCGATTTTGGAACAAGATTTAGACACCTTCCGCGCCATTTGCGAACGCGAACGCTGCCCGTTTGCCGTGGTCGGCGTAGCCACCGATGACGGTCATCTGCAAGTGCGCGATGATTTGTATGACAACAATCCGGTCAATTTGCCGCTGAATGTTTTGCTCGGCAAACCGCCTAAAACCACCCGTAACGACACCACCGTAACGCCGTCTGAAAGCCGGTTTGACGCCTCTGCCATCGACATCACCGAAGCCGCTTACCGCGTGCTGCGCCTGCCGACTGTGGCTGCGAAAAACTTCCTGATTACCATCGGCGACCGCAGCGTGGGCGGTATGACCCACCGCGACCAAATGGTCGGCAAATACCAAACACCGGTAGCCGATTGCGCCGTGACCATGATGGGTTTCAACACCTATCAAGGCGAAGCCATGTCTATGGGGGAAAAACCGACCGTCGCCCTGTTTGATGCACCTGCTTCCGGCCGCATGTGTGTCGGCGAAGCGATTACCAACATCGCCGCCGTCAACATCGGCGACATCGGCAACATCAAACTTTCCGCCAACTGGATGGCTGCCTGCGGCACCGAAGGCGAAGACGAAAAACTCTACCGCACGGTAGAAGCCACGTCGCAAACCTGCCAAGCCTTGGGTTTAAGCATTCCGGTCGGCAAAGACAGCTTGTCGATGAAAACCGTATGGCAGGATGAAGGTGAACAAAAATCCGTGGTATCGCCTTTGAGCCTGATCATCACCGCCTTTGCACCGGTGAAAGACGTGCGCAAAACCATCACGCCCGAATTGCAAAACGTGCCGGACAGCGCCTTGCTGCTGGTGGACTTGGGCAACGGCCAAGCACGCATGGGCGGCTCGGCTTTGGGTCAGGTGTATAACCAAATGGCAGGCCAAGCGCCGGATATTGAAGCAGGCCGTCTGAAAGCGTTTTACAACGCCATTCAACAATTGGTTACCGAAGACAAACTGTTGGCCTACCACGACCGCGGCGACGGCGGCTTGTTTGCGACCTTGGCGGAAATGGCATTTGCCGGCCGCTTGGGTTTGGATGTGGATATCAGCGTATTGACCACTTCGCAAGCAGACCAAAACGCTGCCGCTGCCCGTGCATTGTTTAATGAAGAATTGGGTGCAGTGATTCAGGTAAACGCAGCCGACTTAGCTGCTGTGGAAGCCTTGTTTGCCCAAGCCGGTATTCACATACACCGCATCGCCACCTTGGCGGCCGACGAAAAAATCATTATCCGCAACCAAAGCGGTATCTTGTTGGAGCAAACCCGTGCCGAGCTGCAACGCGCATGGCAAGAAACCAGCCACGCCATTCAAAAGTTGCGCGACAATCCGGCCTGCGCCGACAGCGAGTTTGCCTTAATCGGTGACAACCAACGCAGCGCCCTGTTTGCCGATTTGACCTTTGATGTCAACGAAAACATTGCCGCGCCATTTATCAACAGCGGCAAGAAACCGAAAATCGCCGTATTGCGCGAACAAGGTGTCAACGGCCAAATCGAAATGGCCGCCGCCTTTACCCAAGCCGGTTTTGATGCGTATGACGTGCATATGTCCGACCTGATGAGCGGCCGCGTGAACCTCGATACCTTCCAAATGCTGGCGGCATGTGGCGGTTTCAGCTACGGCGACGTATTGGGCGCAGGTGAAGGCTGGGCGAAATCGATTCTGTTCCACCCTGCTTTGCGCGACCAGTTTGCCGCCTTCTTCGCCAACCCGAACACGCTCACGCTGGGCGTGTGCAACGGCTGCCAAATGGTCAGCAACCTGGCCGACATCATTCCGGGCACAGCCGCATGGCCGAAATTCAAACGCAACGAAAGCGAACAGTTTGAAGCGCGTTTGACCATGGTTAACGTAACCCGATCACCATCGCTGATTTTGAACGAAATGCAAGGTGCCAGCTTGCCGGTGATTGTCAGCCACGGCGAAGGCCGCGCCGACTTTGCACTCAAAGGCGGCCAAGTGCCGGCCGATTTGGCGATTGCGCTGCAATACGTGGATGGTTTGAACCAAGTCACCCAAACCTACCCGCTCAACCCGAACGGCTCGCCGCAAGGCATTGCCGGTGTCACCACCGCCGACGGCCGAGTCACCATCATGATGCCGCATCCGGAACGCGTGTTCCGCGCCGCGCAAATGAGCTGGAAGCCTGAAGATTGGACGGAACAATCCGGCTGGGCACGTTTGTTTGGCGGTGCGCGTAAAGCGTTGGGTTAATCCACAAGCAAGGATTTGCATATCAAGGCCGTCTGAAAATTATGTGGCATAACACTGCAATATTTTTCAGACGGCCTTTTTTAAAACGCCAATCCAATGGCTAAAGCCACATCACTTAAGACAGAACAAATGAAACAATCCAATCCGCAAATACTCGCCGTTCATGCACTTGCCGCTGAAAACAGGGAATGGTTTATCCGATCCTTGCAACAGGCATTCCGTCAGGCATTTAAAGATGAATTGGCGGAAAACGAAGAAATCATCAGCCGCAAAGAAATCGAATCTTGTACGCAGGGCGATCAGGCTCAATGCCTGCAAATTGAAGCCGATGGCAATATAGTGGGCGGCGCGGTGATCAATATTAACCCACACACTCCAACATAACGGGCTGGAACTCTTTTTCATCTGCACCGGCCAGCACGGCAAAGGACTCGGCCAACAGGCTTGGAAACTGATTGAGCAACGCTATCCGCAAACACAGGTTTGGGAAACGCATACGCCCTATTTTGAAAAACGCAACATCCATTTCTATTTGAAATGCGGTTTTAAAATTGTGGAATTTTATGTCGAGCCTTACCCTGCTCCCGATGAGTCGGAGCCTCACAGCCACGCTATGCTTGACGAAATGTTCCGTTTTGAAAAAGAAATAAATTACCACTCTACAATAGGCCGTCTGAAAAACACTTTTCAGACAGCCTCAGCCTTTTGGCATTCTGTCCTAGATAGCGTATGATAAAGCCTGATTTGCTTTCTAGGCCGTCTGAAACATGAAACACGCTTTTATTCTCAGCGATTGCGAGTATCCGGAATGCGACACCAAACCGTTTGCCTTGCTGACCGCCAACCCGACCAAAATGCATCATTATGTCGCACAAACCGAGCAGCGGCAGCATGCGCATAATTCGTCGGTAGGTCCGCAAAACCAAAATGTTTACCGCCTGCCGATCAGTCTGTTTCACAAACCTTACCGCGGCGAAGTGGATAATGTAAACATCATCACCAATCTGGCCGCCAAAAATCTTTACACACTGGCCTTTGTTGAAAATTCGCCCAACCAATACAATCTCGAAAGCTGGTTCAACCGCCATGAAAGCGGCTACGAAGATTCATGCCAACTATTGCGCAACCTGCCTGCAGGCCGTCTGAACGCACCCGATGCCGTTTGGCGGATTCTGCGCTTGAAGCTGTTGGGCATTTTGCGCAATCCGAACAACCACAAAACCTTGTTTGCCCACCGCCTGCATCAGGCCATCCGCCGCCAATTGCCCGAAGTGAGCCGCGAATTTGTGCATTTAATCCGCGCCCGCGACCCGAAGCGCATCCGCTCGATTTTGCAGGATTTCGATTTCAATTTTCACGGTTACGTCAATTGGCTCTCGAATCTTTACGGTATGTTGAGTGACGGCGTGTCGCAGCCTTCATTGTTTGAACAGATGTTCCGCGCGGCGTTTGACGTACCCGAAGCGGTGAAAATCGAGCTTTACCGCTATCCCGACAATTCGGGCTTGTGCCTGTTTAACGACCGCTCGTTTTGCCTGCAGGAATCAAAAAAAGAAATCAGCGTCGGCGTAAACCTCACCCACGATATGTTCGTCATTGTGCATGTGCAGCTTGATTTATGGCGCACGCTGAAAAGCGAGTTCCCCCACAAACAAACGCGCAAACAAGGCGAAATCCATATTTACGACCACAACCAAACCCAACGCCTGACCTACAACCGCTTAACCATCAAACAAGCCCGCGCTGCCGTGTACGGTTTGAGCCACAACCATCGCGATTATGTGCAGGAACAAGCCGAGGCCTTTGCAAAACCCTAGATTTGAACACAGTTCAAAATTGTAGCAGCGCAGAAAGTGAAGACATATCATGAAGATAGGCAAGCTTTCGAGCAGCACACAACGAAGAAATGTGCCAAAGATAGAGATTTTGCAAAGATCTCGGGCCGTCTGAAAAAAGGAACAACATGAAAATCACCCCAGTCAAAGCATTCAACGACAATTATATTTGGATGATTCAGGACGGCAATCTGGCCGTCTGCGTCGATCCGGGCGATGCGACGCCGGTATTGAAATTTTTAGTCAACAACCGCTTGATGCTCGCGCAAACATGGATTACCCACCACCATGACGATCACCGTGGCGGCGCGGCCGCCTTGTGGCGCACATTTTTAGAATCACCGGTTTACGGCAACAGCGACATCCCCGAAGCGACCCGCCGCGCCGAAGCCGGTTTGCAGATTCCGTTTGGCGACGGCTTGGCCACCGTTTGGACCACACCCGGCCACACCTGCCGTCATTTAAGCTATCTGTTTGAAACTTCAGACAGCCTGCATGTTTTCTGCGGCGATACCTTGTTCAGTGCAGGTTGCGGCCGTGTGTTTACCGGCACGATTGAAGAATTGTTCGACAGCTTCCTGCGTTTCAACCAATTGCCGGAAAATACCTTGTTTTACCCCGCTCACGAATACACCGTATCCAACCTGCGCTTTGCCGCCCACATCGAGCCGGACAACGCCGATATTCAGACGGCCTTGCGCGAAGCCGAATCCGCCAGCGCCCCAACTCTGCCGGTAACGCTGCTGCACGAGCGCAAAGTCAACCCGTTTTTGCGCGTCGGCCTGCCACAGGTTTGGGAACGTGTGGAAAGCTTAAGCGGTAAGAAATTTGCTACGGAGTTGGAAGTGTTTGCCGCCTTGCGTGAATTGAAAAATCAATTTTAAGACCGAGACCTTATATATTGCGTCCCATTACAGGGGCATTTTTAACCAACGTAAAGCCCCTTTAACAAAGGGGCTTTATTCATGTGCATCGTATTCTACACCGTCAATCCCGAACCGCCGACTATTCCAAAGTCGTTCATTGTGCGTATCTTCAAAGAAGACGGCAATTCTTCCCATTGCCTTAAAACCGTTAATTTCCCCATCTCTTCGCCTGACCGAATTTGTAAAACCCAAAATGGAGCTAAGGAATACGGCAGATTGTTTGTCCGTGAAATCATGAGTAAGGAAATTTCGCAATGATGAACAAGGAAATTAAGAAAGCGCGTGCAGCCGCGTTTGGCGGCGGCAGCGTAAGCGACGCGCCAAACGCGGCTTCATGCGCCGATATGGCGCCCCCCTTATCTAACAGGGGGGGAGCAGAAACCGGAGCGGCTTTGAGTACCGAACAGGAAACCTTATATATTGCGCCCCATGAAAGGGGCATTTTTAACCAACGTAAAGCCCCTTTAACAAAGGGGCTTTATTCATGTGCATCGTATTCTACACCGT
>NZ_JBHSPY010000024.1:26753-35630 GCF_042658245.1 Neisseria weixii | reverse complement strand
ATACGGACGGGAAACACGTCTGAAAATGAAAAAACGGTTACCTGATTGTTCAGGTAACCGTTTGGATGGGATGGCCGGTATTTCGCAAAGGTCTCGGGCTGTTTGCGCGCACTTTTAGCGGCTTTGGAGCCGGTGCTCGGTTTTATCCGCAATGAACCCGGCTTATCCGGTTCGTTTATGGGCATAGCGGCCTTCTTGCCGTTGCCGGTATTTTCACTGTGTTCGCCTTTGACTGCAAGTTGGCGCCTTGTTTTGGCATTGAAGACGCGTTAATGGGTTCATCGTATTGATGATGGAGGGCATGGCGCAGGCAGTGGGCTATCTGATTGCAATTGGCCGGCCTTTAGGTATGGGCGTGTTGTATGACGTATTCGGTTGGTGGTCGGTATCAATGGATATTCTGACTGACTTGATGGCAATAGAGTGCCTGCCGGCTTGGTTTGCCGCTATCCGAAAACGCTGTCGCAAATGCAGCGGCATTCGTAGGCAGTCTGAAAGTCATTGGATTGTTTTTTATTTCAAAACAACGGCTTTTTGCTATAATGCTTCGTTTAACATCTTCGCTTTCCGGTTGGGTGAAAGCGGTGAACAGTGCAACACCACACTTTAAAGGATAAAAAATGGGTTTTTTGCAAGGTAAAAAAATTCTGATTACCGGTATGATTTCCGAGCGTTCGATTGCTTACGGTATTGCCAAAGCGTGTCACGATCAAGGTGCGGAATTGGCATTTACTTATGTTGTGGATAAATTGGAAGAGCGTGTGCGAAAAATGGCCGCTGAATTAGGCTCTGATTTGGTCTTCCGTTGCGACGTCAACAACGATGCCGAAGTAGAACAGGTATTCGCCGATTTAGGTAAAAGCTGGGAAGGATTAGACGGCTTGGTACACGCCATCGCCTTTGCACCGAAAGAAGCGTTGAACGGCGACTTCCTTGACAGCATCAACCGCGAAGCCTTCAATATTGCGCACGAAACTTCTGCCTACAGCTTGCCGGCCTTGGCAAAAGCGGCCCGCCCGATGATGAAAGGCCGCAATTCTGCAATTTTGGCATTAAGCTATTTGGGTGCCGTGCGCGCGATTCCGAACTACAACGTCATGGGTTTGGCTAAAGCCAGCTTGGAAGCCGCTATCCGCTTTACCGCTTCGGCTGTCGGCCGCGAAGGCATCCGTTGTAACGGTATTTCTGCCGGTCCAATCAAAACCCTGGCCGCTTCCGGAATTGCCGATTTCAGCAAATTGCTGAGCCATGTGGCCTCGCAAAATCCGCTGGGCCGCAACGTGACCATCGAAGAAGTGGGCAACGCTGCCGCATTCTTGCTGTCGGACTTGGCTTCGGGCATCACCGGTGAAATCACTTATGTCGACGGCGGTTACAGCATCAATGCCTTGAGCGTCGGAGAATAACCAATCCGCATCGGATGATGATGGGAAGGCCGTCTGAAAAATGGTGTAAAAAAGGTACACTGTTTTTTTTCAGACGGCCTTTATTCCAAATGAACGGTATGGCTGTCTGCTTTTTTTGCGGATTATACAAAATTTAACCTATATAAAACAAATTTAACACATAAGCCGCTATCATCGCTGCCTGTCCGATACAATGTTAAAAATTTTTTTACACTTATATTTAGGAGTTTGTTATGTCTATTGCATCAGAATTTAAAGAATTCATCATGCGCGGTAACGTCGTGGATCTGGCTGTCGGTATGGTTGTCGGCACGGCGTTCAGCGGTATCGTGAAATCATTGGTTGACGATGTAATCATGCCGCCTATCGGTATTCTGATCGGCGGTGTGGATTTCTCGAACCTGTTCATTACTTTGAAAGACGGTGTTCCGCCGGCAGGTGAAGCCGGTTACGCCACTTTGGAAGCGGCCAAGGCCGCCGGTGCGGTAACTCTGAATCTCGGCCTGTTCATCAACACCATCATCAGTTTCCTGATTGTCGCTGCGGCTATTTTCTGCGTAGTGAAATTGTTGAATTCAATGAAAAAAGCCGAAGCTCCTGCTGAAGAGGCACCGGCTGAGCCATCTGAAGAAGTATTGTTGTTGCGCGAAATCCGTGATTCTTTGAACAAATAATCACTCGTCCGAATGATGCGAAGGCCGTCTGAAAGATTTTCAGACGGCCTTTCAATTGGGAAATATACGGATAACACCGTGTGCCGAAGCAGGCCGATATTTTATGGAACGGTTGAAGCCTGAAAACAATCCGTACCGTCCTTCATGTGCCGGCAATCCGATCATTGGATTAATAAGCCAGTGAACCATAAAAGGCTTTGGTTCAGGATGTTGTGCCGCATACGTTTGCATGACCATGCGGTCAGCCGCTTAAAAACATTTTGCAAAACAGCAGGCCGTCTGAAACTTCAGACGGCCTGCTGTTTTGCGTGGGGTTGGATTTACTGAATCCGCTGCGCTTCCTGGCGGACAGCGGAGACGACGTTTGCGCCGAACAATGCATTGACATCAGTTTCGTCGAACACATATGTTTCATGACAGAAATCGCAGTCGACAGCAATACTGCCCTGCTCTGCCACCACGCCGCCGACTTCTTCACCGCCCAGCATCAGCAGCATGTCGCTAACTTTTCCGCGCGAGCAGGTGCAGGCGAATTCAATGCTTTCAGGTTCGAACACACGCGGCGGCGTTTCGTGGAACAGGCGGTACAGCACATGCTGCGCGTCCAACGTCGAAAGCTCGCCGTCGGTTACGGTTTGCACCAAAGTACTGATGCGGTTCCATGCGTCGGTATCGGTTTCTTCTTCCGGCAGGCGCTGTATCAGCAAACCGCCGGCGCCGGTGTCGCAAGCGGCCAGCACGATATGTGTGTCGAGCTGCTCCGAACGCGTCATGTAGTTCATCAGCATTTGTGCAATGCTGCCGCCTTCCAACGGCACCACACCTTGCCATGGCTCGGCATCTTTCGGTTGGAGGGTCAGTACAAATACGCTGCTGTCACCCAATAAATCAGTCAGGCCCTCATCGTCGGCGATGTCGGCGTGTTCGTCCCAACGGGCGGTAGCGCGCACGGTTTGCTCCGAAGACGCTTCCGCCACCAGCATTTTCAGGCGGCCTTGCCCTTGCACCTGCATAATCAGCGTGCCGCCGGTTTTCAAATTGCCCGATAACAATGCGCCGGCGGCCACGAGTTCGCCCAAGGCGCGGCGGATGGCGGCAGGGTAGTGTTTCTGCCGGGTAATGTGCTGCCAAACGTTTTCCAAGCGGACATGCAGGCCGCGCACCGGCATACCGTCAAAAATAAAGCGCGTGCGGCAGTCGTCACTGCTTGGGGAAAGAACCTGTCGTGTCATCATATATTCGGCTCCAATGGTTCGGATAATGTTCCGGCACACAGGACTGCACATAAAGCGCAGCCCTGTGTGCCCCCTGATTCTACCGCCCTGAACGGCGGGGTTCCAACCATTAAGGAAATTTTGATAAAGAATATGGCCGATATGGTTGCACAACGGCATAAATCAAGACCGTCTGAAAAATACAGCGCCGTACGCGGCATACCCGCCCGATATGCACGCAGTTGCCGATAAGGGAAAACAGGCCGCAGTATCTGCCCAAGGCCTTTTGAAACGGCATCACGGATAATATCGGAACAATCATATCAAAAAACATATCGGAAAAGCGGCCCTTCCGGAAAAACAAATACGGTTGAATCATAAATATATGTTTATAAAAAACCGGGTCGGAAATGAAAATGTCGCCGATCGGGTTTTTGACTGCGCCTCCGTTTCGGCCAAACCGTTTCCGGTACGGTATCGGTAAAAATATCGGTATGGCGTAAAAAAATGGCATAAAAATTGCAAGAGAAAAACATCGGATTGTACCTGAAAGCCGCAGCGGAATGAACGGGATACCCAAAACAAACGGTATAAAATCAAGATAACCGAAGATTTAAATCCGTACGGAAACTATCGTAATACGAAACATCAACCTTCGTAATTTGTCGCAATGTGACAATTAACGGCAGGTTGGAAAAGCGGCAAAACAGTGCCGTACAAGTGCCGCGGATGGCCGGAAAATCCAAAATTTTTATTTTTTATAGGGCTGTACTTTTATGTGCAGTCCTGTGTTGAAACATTTGAAGAGGCAAAAATGAATAAAACCTACCGGGTCGTTTACAATGAAACCACCAATACCTATACCGCCGTGGCCGAAATTGCCGCAGCAAGGGGCAAGTCTTCCAAATCATCGGTTGCGGCTGCCGCAGACGCAACCGCCGTACGGGGTGTAATGAAAGCCGTCGGTACGGTCTTGCTGCCGGCGGTGTTGATGTTGGCGTCGGGCGGTGCATATGCTGAGGCTACTACTACCGGGCAGGTCGGAACGGGTATTGCCATCGGTACCGGCACGACTGCCGGTACGACCGCAACAACGGCCACATGGTCGGATTCGGATATCGCCATCGGTAAAAATGCGACGGCTGCAGGTGGGATCGACGATAAGGTTCCTGCCAATCAGATTGCCATCGGTACCAATGCAAATGCAGGGGACAACAAAGGTGCAATTGCGATTGGTGGGAATGCAAAGGCTGGCGGAGGAGGCCTTGGCTCTACACCAAGCATAGGAGCGGTCTCGCTTGGTTTGAATAGCCAATCAAAAACAAATTCTGCCATTGCCATCGGCAATGAAGCAGCTGTGCTAAGCGGAATAGGGGCAATTGCGATTGGTGGAAATGCACAAGTCGATGAGATGAAACCGGGGGATACGAAGACGAGAACGGGGTCGACACACGCTTCCTACAAAAATCCGTTTACGCCCCTTAGTGAAAATGATGACGGAACGACTCTGTTGAGCAATTCGGATAACACAAAATCATCACTTTCTACTGCTTCTACCGTTATTGGTAGAAATGCGTATTCCACGTCATCAGGTGTGGCGATCGGAGACAATGCGCGTGTATCACGGGTTGAGACCAGCGGTACGGCAAACCGCGGTTTGGGCGTAGCGATCGGTGCGAATGCCTGGTCGCAGGGCGGCGGCGTGGTCATCGGTTCGTCGGCCACAAGCGAACAAATCAATGCCGTAGTCATTGGCCGCCAGGCTGTGGCAAAAGGCAGTGCGTCGCAGGTGATCGGTGTTGCTGCGGCCTCGGTCGGCGACCGTTCGGTTGCCATCGGCCATTCGGCCACTTCCGTAGGGGAGCGTTCGATCGCCATCGGCGGTTCCGCTTCCAATGAAAAATATGATGCGGATAACAACGCCAGAAGCGAAGGGCACAACTCAATTGCCTTGGGTTCCAAAGCGCGCGTCGGCAACAGCTTCGTAATGCCGACACGGGTCAACAGGCCGACTGCGGACGAACTGAAGGCATGGAATGCCGAAATTAGTGCTGAAGCCGACCGAGTCGGCGTATTGACGGAAAATTCCATCGCCGTCGGTACCGATGCGGCCGTCAGCCCGGCTGCCGGCGCGACGGCAGCCAATGCCATTGCCATGGGTAAGGCGGCGGCCGTTTCCGCCGACGGCGGCAGCGCCATCGGTAAAGAGGCGGCGGCATTAGCCGTCAATGCGGCGGCGCTGGGCACGTCGGCAAGCGCGGCAGGTGAGGGAAGCCTTGCCTTCGGTTATCAGAGCAGTGCGGCCGGGCAGGACGGCGTTGCCGTCGGCACTTCGGCTGCGGCAACGTTGGAAAGCGACGTGGCAGTGGGCCGTTTGGCCAAAGCCAACAGTAAAAACCTGTCCGGTGCCGTCGGTGCCGTCGCCTTCGGCAGCCAGGCCATGGCCGACGGTTATAATGCCGTCGGTATCGGTACCAATGCGGTAAGCGAAGGTAATTCGGCTATCGCGGTAGGCGGTACGGCCACAGGTGTGGGCGCGGTCAACGTCGGTTATCAGGCGCGCGCGACTAAAAATTCGGCGGTCTCCGTCGGATATTATGCGCAGGCTGTTGAGAGCAACGCCACGGCAGTCGGTACTCAGGCCCAAGCCACCCAGACCGGTGCTTTTGCCGCCGGTGCGGGTGCTATTGCCGGCGGATACGGCGCGGTGGCGGCAGGTATGCAGTCGAATGCCGCCGGCGAACGGGCCGCTGCATTGGGTGAGAGAGCCTCCGCTTCGCAAAATGATACGCTGGCACTCGGTTCCGGCGCGAATGCCGCGCATGATAATGCGGTGGCGCTGGGCAGCGGTTCGGTAACCGCAGATCCGGTAGCTACCGGCTTTGCAACCATCAACGGATTGAAGTACGGCACGTTCGCCGGAAACTCTGCCCAATCCACCGTCAGCATAGGCAGTTCCGGTGCAGAGAGGACATTGACCAATCTGGCGGCCGGCCGCATATCCGCTACCAGCACCGACGGCATCAACGGCAGTCAGCTTTACGCCACCAACGCCGCGCTGGGCAATCTGGCCAACAGTATTAAAAACAGATTGGGTGGCAATGCCCGGCTGCTGCAGGACGGCAACCTGACGATGAGCGATATCGGCGGCAAACAGGGTAGTTTCGGCAGCACCGTGCACAATGCTATTCTGGCTTCACAAGAGGAAGTGCTAAAAGGCACCAATATCAGCAGCGTTCAGACAAGTGTAGGCGTTAACGGGCAGAATATCTATACCGTCAATGCCGACGGCACCAGCGTCAGCGGAACGGGTGCGGTAACGGTTACCCGCGGCAGTAAGAACACGACAACCAATATCACCGATTACGCCGTCGACCTCTCCGCCGCGGGCAAGGCTTCTTTGGCCAAAGCCGACAGCGCAGTGCAAAGCCTGACGACATCGGTCAACGGCACGACTGCAGAAACATTGAACAGTACCAACAGCGACATCAATTTTGTCAACGGCAACGGCACCACCGCCCGCACCGCCGGCGGTAACATCACTTTTGATGTCAATACCTCCGCGCTTACCGTCAACAACGGACAAGTCACCGCCGGTACTCAGGGAAACGCTTTCGCTACGGCAGCCGAAGTGGCGAAGGCTATCAATGCTTCGGAAAAGACCACTACCGTGGCGGCGGGCAGAAATACCCGCGTACAGGCACCTGCGGTTAAGGGCAATAACACCGAATACACCGTGGATGCCGACAAAACCACCGTCAGCGCGGCGGCAGGCGGAATGGTCAAAGTAACGGCGGGAGCCAAGGACAACACCACGCTTGTTACCGACTATGCGCTGGATCTGTCCGATAACGCCAAAGCCGACATCAGCCAAGGTGTGGCCGCAAAAAACAAAGTGGATTCTGACGGTCTCACGTTTACCGGCGACAGCGGCCGCACCAATATCGAAAAACTGGGTTCTGCCGTTGCGGTCAACGGCGATAAAAACATCGCCACCGAAGCGGCCGGCGATAAGATAAGCATCAAACTGAAAGACGATATTACCGTCGGCAGCATAACGGCAACTACCGTAAAGGCCGGTGACAGTACGCTCAATTCAGACGGCCTGACCATCAGCGGCGGCCCGGGCGTAACCAAAACGGGTATTGATGCCGGAAACAAACCGATCACCAACCTGCAGAGCGGCGGAACGACTGAAACCAATGCGGCCAATATCGCCGATGTGAAGAATGCGGCGACAGTGGTTACCTCCGCCAACAACAGCGTTAAGGTCACCAAAACCGCAAGCGGTTTGCAGAATACTTATGATCTTTCTGTGGCGACAACCGCTTTGGACACTACCAAGGGGCAGGTCGGCACGCCGGCCGCTCCGGATTCCTACGTGACCGCAGGAAATCTGGCGGCTACAATCAACAGCGCGGTTGCCTCTGCGAAAGAAAAAGTGGAAGCAGGCACAAATATCGTTTCGGTAGGCAAGGCGGAAGATGCGGGTACCGGAGCGGTGACCTATACCGTCAACGCTAAAGGGACGACGGCTTCTGTAGCACAGGGCGACCCATATCTGGAAGTTGCGCAATCCGACAAAGGCGGCAACGTTACCGACTACCGATTCGGGCTGACTCAGGCGGCTAAAGACAGTTTGGGCAAAGCCGACAGCGCGGTGCAGAACTTCAATATTGCAGTAAACGGCGGTCAGGTTCAAACCGTTTCCGACGGCGGTAGTGTGAAGTTTGTGAACGGTACGGGAACGACTGCGGCCTACGGTACGGACGGCATCCGTTATTCCGTGAACAAAACCGGGTTGGCGGCCGATGCGGCGGGTAATGTGACCGCCGGTACTGCAGGCGATAACTTTGCCACCGCCGAAGACGTGGCCAACGTTATCAACCAAGCAGCGGAACGTACCGAAAAAACCACTACCGTGGTAAAAGGCAGCAATACACACGTTCGGGGAACAGTAAACGGCAACAACACCGAATATGCCGTCAGTGCGGATAAAACGACGGTATCGGTGAGCAGTGCGCTGGTCAAAACCGAAAGCACGGCAGCCGATGCCAATGAAGCGGTAACCACCGACTATGCCCTTGACCTGTCGCAAACCACCAAAGACGACATTAAAAAAGGCGTGGATGCAAAAGAAACCGTTGACAACAAAGGCCTGACCTTTACCGGTAACAGTGGCAGTACCAATATCGAAAAACTGGGTGCTACCGTTGCATTTGAAGGCGGCGACAACATCACCACCGAAGCGGCGGGCGATACGGTTGCCATTAAGCTGAACAAAGACATCACGCTTGACAGCGTTACCGCAGGCAATACCGTTCTGGATCAGAACGGCATAAGAAACGGCGATACCGCCCTGACTTCGGACGGCATCAAAGTCGGCGGCAATACCCTGACCAACGCGCCCATTACGGTGGGCGGCAACACGGTAGCCAATGTCAACGAAGCCATCAGTAAAACTGCCGAGCAGGCGTTCAATCCACTGACTTTTGCAGGCGACAGCGGTACGGAATTTACCCGCAAGCTGGGCAGCAAAATAAATGTGAAAGGCGGCGCGGACGAAGCCAAACTTTCAGACGG
>NZ_JBHSPY010000024.1:0-26655 GCF_042658245.1 Neisseria weixii | reverse complement strand
GCAGCGTTGAACAGCACCGACGGCAAAGTCGGCGAACCGGGCGTTGAAGACGGCAATAAGCTGGTAACCGCAGGCGATGTGGCCGCCGCAATCAACAACTCGGGCTGGAAAGCCAAGTCGGGCGGCAACAAAGCCGACGGCGACGAAGCTGAAAGCGAGTTGGTGAAAGCGGGTGGAGAAGTCGAGTTTGCAGCGGGCAAAAACCTGAAAGTGAAACGCACCGGCAAAGTGTTCACGTTTGAGACGCAAGACGATGTGTCTTTCAACAACATCACATTGGACGGTAATTTGACCGCAGGCGACAGCGTCTTCAATTCAGACGGCATCACCGTCAGCAACGGAGCGGCCGGCAACCCTGTGAAGCTGGGCAAAGGCGGTTTGGACAACGGCGGCAATAAGATTGCCAATGTTGCCGCAGGCGACATTAATGCCGCAAGTACCGATGCCGTCAACGGCGGCCAACTGCACGGCATCATCGAAAAAGGCTTTAAGATTGCTGACGGCCAAGGCAGTGAAGACACCGTGAAGTTGGGAGAAACCGTAACCTACCGCAGTGCGGGAGGCAACATCGTGACCACTGTCGGCGACAACAGCATCGACTTTGATTTGGCCGATAAAGTGACCGTAGGCAAAACCGCGGCATCCCCCGTAACCATCGACGGTACCACGGGTACCGTCGGCGGCCTGACCAACAAAACGTGGAATCCCGACAACATCGTCAGCGGCCAGGCGGCGACGGAAGACCAGTTGAAACAAGTGTCTGCCGTGGCTAACGCCGGCTGGAACCTGACCGCCCAAGGTGCGAACAGCAGCAATGTTGCAGCTTCGGAAACAGTTGATTTGAACAATACCGACGGCAACATCGTTGTCAGCAAAGAAGCCGGCAAAGACGAAGTCACGTTTAACCTGGCTAAAGACATCACGGTTGGCAGCCTGACCGCAGGCGATACCAAAGTAGAAGACAAAGGCATTACTGTCAGCAACGGCACGGCAGGCAAACCCGTAACCCTGACCAAAGACGGTTTGGACAACGGAGGCAATAAGGTTGTCAATGTTGCCGCAGGCGACATTAATGCCGCAAGTACCGATGCCGTCAACGGCAGCCAGCTGTTCAACAATGCCCGAAGCATTGCCGACAGCTTGGGCGGCGGTTCGGCCGTCAAATCCGACGGTACGGTCGGCGCACCGACTTACAACGTGGCCAATCCTGCCGACGGCAGCAGCAAGGCCGTCAATAATGTCGGCGATGCCGTCACTGCATTGAACGATGCAGTCAACAGCCCGCTGACTTTTGCAGGCGACAGCGGTACGGAATTTACCCGCAAGCTGGGCAGCAAAATAAATGTGAAAGGCGGCGCGGACGAAGCCAAACTTTCAGACGGCAATATCGGCGTAGTGGGCAACGGTACCGACACGTTGGACGTGAAACTCTCCAAAGAGCTGAAAGAACTTGCTTCTGCCGAGTTTAAAGACGGCGCGGGCAATACCACCGTGACAAACGGCACAGGCACGGTCATCACGCCGGCAAACGGCAATCCGGTAAGCCTGACCAAAGACGGTTTGGACAACGGGGGCAATAAGGTTGCCAATGTGGGTAAAGGCGAAGCGGACAGTGATGCGGTAAACGTGGGCCAGCTGAAAGAGGCGCAGGCGGCGGCAACGGCCAAAGTCGAAGGCGGCCGGGGCGTCAGCGTTACGCCGTCTAAGAATCCCGACGGAAGCAAAACGTACACCGTAGCGGCGAAAACCGACGGCACCACCATCAAAGTGGACGGCAGCGGCAACCTGACCGCCAATACCGCAGCGTTGAACAGCACCGACGGCAAAGTCGGCGAACCGGGCGTTGAAGACGGCAATAAGCTGGTAACCGCAGGCGATGTGGCCGCCGCAATCAACAATGCAGGTTTTACCGCCAAAGCCAACGGAGACGCAGGCGAATTGGTGACCCCGGGCGACGAAGTCAACTTCAAAGACAGCAACAACATCAAAGTCACCCGCAGCGGCAGCGATTTCACCATCGCGACGGCTGATAACGTGAAGTTTGACAGTGTTACCGCATCAACGGTGCAACTTGGCAGCGACGGTCCGAAAATTACCGGCAACGGCGGGAACCTTAATGTTGAGGGTAACGGCGGCAGCCCGGTCAAAATCACCGGTGTGAAAGCGGGTGAGGCGGATACCGATGCGGTAAACGTGAACCAGTTGAATAAAGCGGCGGCTGCGGTGAAAACCGAAGTGGCTGAAGGCAAAAACATGACCGTCACTGAGCATAAAGGCGCAAACGGCCAGACTGTTTACACCGTGGCGACTAAAGATGATTTGGCCGTAACCAGTATAAATGCAGGCAGTACTGTGCTTGACACCAATGGTGTAAGCATCGCGGTGCCAACCCAAGCCAATCCGCAAAATACGGTCAGCCTCAGTCCTATCGGTCTGAACAACGGCGGCAACACCATCACCAATGTTGCGCCGGGTAAAAACGGTACCGATGCGGTGAACGTGAATCAGTTGGTCGGTATGGGCAATCAGTTACAGCAAAACATCGATAATGTCGGTAAGAAAGCCTACGCAGGCGTGGCCGGTTCGATTGCCCAAAGCTCGATTCCGCAAGTTACCCGTCCGGGAGCGACCGGTATCGGTATCGGCAGCGGTTATTACGGTGGCGAGTCTGCCATGGCCATCGGCATATCTTCGATGAGCGACGGCGGCAACTGGATTATCAAAGGTAATTTCTCGACCAATACCGGCGGCCACATGGGCGTGGGTATCGGCGGCTTGTACCAATGGTAATAATTTAATTATGGTTTGAACTGACGCTTTGCGTTGGATAAAGGCCGTCTGAAAAGAAAGTTTTCAGACGGCCTTATATATTGCGCTCCGTCGGAGTGCATTCCTTTCATTTATGTAAATCCCCTTCTTATAGTCAAACACCTTAATTTCCGTCATAATTCCTACCATGACCTACTCAACAGACTTCCGCCAACCGGCCTTAAGCAAAATCAAACAAGACCGCTCCATCTACAAAGTTGCCAAAGAAATGGGCATTGGCCGCGCCACCTTGTCCGCATGGATACAAGATCCCGAACCCAACCCCTATCCTAAAGACAGAAAATGCCGAAAAATCAATCGTGAAGCACCCATGCAAGACGTTGAGCAATATCCCGACGACTTCCAATACGAACGTGCACAACGCTTCGGCTGCTCCGCCAAATCCATTGGTGCGGCATTAAAAAAATGGAACATCAGCCGAAAAAAAGACCTTTAAACACCCCAAAGCCAAAGAAGAAGTACGTTAACAATTCAAAACTCAGCTGCAAGCGTATAAAAGCCAACGACATCCCATTATTTATCTGGACGAAAGCGGTTTCAAACGCAGCAGCTGCCGTCCTTACGGCTATGCGGCCAAAGGACGGCTCTGTTACGGGCTGTTTGACCGGCACGGACACAACCAAACCAATGCATCGGTGCGTTGTATGAAGGGAATTTATTTGCCGTCGGGCTATTTGACTGTACGGTCAACGGAGCGGTATTTGACGCTTGAACTGAGCAGATGCTGATTCCGAATTTGCCTGAAGGCAGTATGGTGGTTATGGATAATGCGGCTTTCCATAAGGGTGAGGCACAACAGTTGCCGGAAGAGAAAGGCCATACGGTATTGCGGCTGCCGCCGTACAGCCCTGATTTGAATCCGATTGAGCGTTGCTGGGCGGCGGTCAAGTCGTTGCGGCGGAAATGGCGGTTGGATGATGCGGATGTGTTGTTTGGACGGGTGTTGGGTGTCGAAAATTAAGTGTTTGACTATACTTTTGAGCAACGGGTAGCTGTCGATATGTTTGCTCATCATGATTCGGGCTTGTTGGTGGAAGAAGCTGCTCATAAAAAAATTCCTCTGAATTCTTTAGGGAATTTAGAGGAGTTTTGGTTTTTTTGCAAAGGTGTTGGCCTAAAAGATTATTTAATGCCAAACAACCAGCGTGTATAGCGGTTACTGTCGATAATGAAATAGATGAAAAACGACCATAGATAGACGCAAATCGCCACCAGGAAAAAATAGCCTGCTGAAGTCAATCCGGCAATATCGGAATAGTAGCCGATCACGATCACCAAAGGATGGTGAAAGAGATAAATAATAATGGCCGAACGCACCAAAAACGCAGAAGCTTTAGAAGGGCGGAAATGGGCTTTAAAAAAGAAGCTGAATAAAACCCATGAAGTCGTCAATGCGGTAATGTGTTTCAAAATCAGATTGGCTGATTGAATCACAATGGAAGGCTTGGTTTCTGCTACGGCACCAATCGTGCTGTATTGGTACATTAAACAAACCAAAGCCATCATGCTGACAATTTTAAAAACCGTTTGGTCGCGTAATAAATTTTTCAGATATTCGCTGCGGTAAATTTGATAGCCCAAGAAGAAATAGATGCTGTAATGCAGCGTTCGTTCAATAAAATAATCAAATAGTGTATAAACCAGCGGAAATTCTTGCTCAGGGAAGATAAAGTACAATAAAAATTTAATGCTATAAGGGCAAAGCATATAAATGATGATGGCGGATATTTGTATCCAAATGTTACGTCGGTTAAACCAGTCTAAAATTTTGTCGATCGGTAATAAGGCACTTATCGACAAAATCATCAGCGTCAACAAAAACCACGAATGCACGATGAAATCCGATATGCCGATTTCCTGCCAAGGTTTGATGCCATGGTGAACGATAAACCAAACTTCAAATGTATTAATCAATAAAATGGAAGAAATTAAAGGTATCAATACCCGTTTGTAACGGCCTTCCATAAAATAAGCCGCCCCTTTTTTAATCAACACCATGGCAGAGAAAAAACCGGCGATGACAAAGAATGCTTCCATCCTGAAAAAATGTGTTATGTAGACCAAATCATGAATAAATTCATTGCGGTATTGGCTGACGTAGTTCCATTGGTAAAAGGGGTTGATTAAGGCCGCAGTATGAATCAATACCCCAATCAGCATGAGGCCGGAGCGCAATTGATCTAAACCGTAATAGTATTCTTTTTTCTGCATGAAATGGTTCTATTCTTATTGGATAAAGCCGATCGGAGACGAAGGCTAAAATAGAGATTAGATAAAGATTTCTGCAAAAGATTCCCTTGGGTAATATAAATTATGAAGCGTAATTTTTTCATAGTTGTTTATTTAAAAGGCCGTCTGGATGCAAATGACGTTCAGACGGCCTCATAATCACCATACATCTCAGTGACGCCCAGAGCGCCAAATCGACCACATAATCCACAAGCTGTTGGCGAAGGCCAGCAGGTAGCCGAAGAAGCCGATAAATTTGGGGCCGGTGTCTATGCTCATGACGATGGACGAACCGATAATCAACGCGGCGGTGACGATGCCCATGGTCAGGCGGTTGGTGGCACGATCGATTTGTTGGCTGAGCTGATCGAAGCGTTTGAAATCGAGCGTCACGCCCATTTGGCCTTTTTGTAGGCGGCGGCTGAGACGGAACAGGTTTTGCGGCAAGTCGTCAGCAGCTTGCAACAGGGTCTGCATATGGATTTTGCTTTTACGCAGGATGTGCTCGGGTGAGGCGCGTTCTTTAAAAGCATCGGTGACGATGGGTTTGGCACGCTCGAGTAGCTCGATTTGGCCGTCGAGCCGTTTGACCACGCCTTCGAGTGTAATCAGCGTTTTAAAAAGCATCACCAAATCGCCCGGCAGCGTCAGAGCGTGGCGGCGCATGATTTGAGTGATATCGTTGATGACTTGGCTGATGCGCAAATCGCGCACCGGCGTGTGTTCGTAGTTGAGCAGCATTTCCAGCACATCGGCACCGAGCAGGTTTTCATCAGGCAACTCTCCTTCCGCCCAGTTGCTCAATACATATTGCATGGTGAATTGGTCTTTGTGGGCGAGCGCGTTGATCAAATCGATGATTTCGCGACGGCGCGTGCTGCTTAAGTGGCCGACCAAACCGAAATCGATAAAGGTGATGCGGCCGTCTGAATTGATGAAGATATTGCCGGGATGAGGGTCGGCGTGAAAGAAACCTTGCTGCAGTATCATGGTAAACAAGGTATCGGTGATTTGCGTGGCCAAGCGGCTGCGCACTTCCGGCTCAAGGGTATTGATGTCGATGTTTTTCAGCAAGGTATCGCTGATGTGTTCCTGCACCAAAATCAGACGGTTGGATAATTCGGGATAAACCTTGGGAATGTGTACCGCCCCATTCAGTTCGAAGGTTTTGCCGAAACGCTGCATATAGCGCAGTTCGACCGATAAATCTGTTTCTTTGGCCAAGCTGCGGGCGAAATACTGCACCATCTGCACCGGTTGGTAGCGGCGCATTTCGGGAATCTCCGATTCAATCAGGCTGGCGATGTGGTTGAAAATGCGCAAATCGGCCTGAATCACGGGGTCGATGTCGGGGCGCTTGATTTTCACTGCTACGGTTTCGCCGTTGAGCAACACCGCCTGATGCACTTGTGCAATCGATGCGCTGCCGATGGGATGGGGCTGGATGGATTTGAAAATTTCCCTTGTAGGCCGACCCAGCTGCGATTCGATCAGCTTGTGGATATTGGTAACCGGAATCGGTGCCACATTGCTTTGCAGCCGTTCGAATTCTTCAATCCATTCCACGCTGAAAATATCTACACGCGTGGACAACACTTGGCCGAGCTTGATAAACGTCGGACCCAGTTCTTCAAATGCCATGCGGAACCGGCGCGGCGTACTCAAGTAATGGCTGTCGGGATCGGCTTTTTTGCGGTCGCTCTGATGCGCGAGCTTAATGCGCTGTACAAAGCCGCCCAAACCGTGTTTGGTCAGAATGGTAATAATTTCGCGCATACGCGAAAGGTCGCGCATCGCCAGCAGGGTGGGAATCATCATCATTTTTCAGATTATTTTTCAGCTTTGTAAAATTTGTTTATAAACAATATATTAACGAAATATAACTGTTACTTTTTTGCCAAGCGGGCGATTTTTTAATACAATCAAACAGATAACATTTAAAATACAGCATAACATAATAAAACAGACGGCATATAGGGCTTGTTGATGCCGCACGCTTCATCTGGAAAATACCGACTTTCTGCTGCATATGACTGCAAGCTTTTAAGCTTGCCGTTATTTTTACTGTATGTCGATAATTTTTCAAGCAGGCCGAGCATCAGCAGGTTGAAAGAGGCCGTCTGAACACTTGGAAGTAAGGAATGAACCTTTTTGCAAAATTAACGGCGCTATTGGCTTCGGCCTGTATGCTGTTTTCCGCTATGAGCATAGCGCATGCCGATGATTTGGAAAATATGCTGAACAACCGGCAGCAGATTCTCAATCAATTTAATCAAGACAACAGCAACACCGGCACACCGCTTATTCCCGTCCGCGTGAATCCGCCTGCGGCCGAGCAATCATCGGGCAGCTCCGATGAATTGATTAAAAGTGCCATGGGCCTGCTCGGTGTGGCCTACCGCTACGGCGGCAGTTCTGCAAATACCGGCTTTGACTGCAGCGGTTTTATGCAGCATATCTTCCGCCGTGCCATGGGCTTGGGTCTGCCGCGAACCTCGGCCGAACAGGCCAAAATAGGCGTGCATGTCAGCCGCAGCGAATTACAGCCGGGCGATATGGTGTTTTTCCGGACTATGGGTCCCGGCCGTATTTCCCACGTCGGGCTCTATATCGGCGGCAACCGTTTCATCCATGCGCCGCGAACGGGAAAGAGGATCGAAATCAGCAGCCTGGGCAATAAATACTGGAATTCGAAATACGCTTTCGGCCGGCGTGTGAAGAAAAGCGATCCGTCGCGTTTTTTAAATTAAACAAGGAAATATTGCAGTATGGGTATGCCCGAAATGCCGAAATGGTACGGCGACGACGGTCAGATTGTGTCATGCACCGAAAAAGTGAAGGTGATGGACGAAAACATGAGCGAGCTGTATCAAATGGCACAAGATGCGTTTGAAGATGCACTGTTGATGGGTTGCGGCGAAGAGCAGCTGCGCGATTATCTGAAGACCTTGATCGAAGGTTTGGAAAACCCATATCGCTGATTTTAGTGCAGGTGCAAAACGGCATTCGTAAAGAATGCCGTTTGGTATTTCAGACGGTTTCTTTCGGCTTTCAGGCCATCTGAAACGGTAAGGCCGTTTTCAAACGGGATTCCTAAAAATGCAGCGCAATGGCGCTTCTCCCTTTTCAGACGGCCTTATCCCGCGTTATGATTTTTCCTTAACAGCTAACAACTATGTTGACAGCGAAGGCATCAGCCCCACGCTCCTTACCGGCGGCAACGTTACCGACTTTGTGCATTTCCTGGTCGGTGCCAATCCCAGCACCGGCGGCTTGGGCAAAGGTTTTCTCTTAGGCAAAGGCTATTCCCACAGTGGCTATACCGGAGATGAAAAGGCGCCGACGGAATTTATTCAGGATGCGGCAGGAAACAAAATCTTATTCAAAGGTAAGGAAATAGAAAATCCGCTCTATGATGAATATATCAAAATCTGGCCGGAGCCTACTAAGGAAAATGACAGCAATGCCTCGCTGCCTGTGGCCACGGTCAAAGGTGCAAACGGCGATATTTACTTCGTAGGGCGCGACGGTAAAGCCAGGATTGTGGATACAAGAACCAATCAAGTCACACAAAGCGGCAAAGATTTCGAGATTTTGACCACGCCCAAAGGCACGCGCTATTTTGAATTTGAAGGGAGAAAATACCATGCAGACCCGTTTTAAAAAATTGACCGTTACTACGGCGGCTGCCGTATTTCTAGCATCCTGTTCTGTGATTGAAACTCTTGATAAAAGGTTTGTCTATTGGTGGAATAACGGCTCTGCCACTAGGCCTTACGATAAAGAGGAAAAGGCCTATTATGCGCAGGAAACGGAGGCACAGAAGGAAAATAGGAAAATAAATGCGGTATATTGCAATGAATTGGGATTTCTGCCTGAAAATAGAATATATAATGAGTATCGTAAAAATGGAATGAGTAATGATCATTTTTTTCATCAATGTATGAAGGATAGCGGCTCTCCGCAATATGAACCGCCGGATCTCAAGTGGAGAAATGACCAATATTGCTCCTATCTGGCTCTGCTGCCCGAGAACCGGATCTTTGACGGCAAATATAAATACGGCAAATTTAATTCCGCCTTATATGATAAATGTATGCGGGACAGGGGCACACCGGTAGAACAGCAGCAATGACGATAGCCGGAATAACATTGCTTTGAACAAGAATGACATGGCGGATTGCAGGCGGCTTCCGTGTCGCAGCTTCATGCAAAGGCCGCCTCAAAACATTCGGCGGATAGGATAAGGATTATCATGAACTTCATCGGTGCGTTGCTCATCGTTTTAGGTTGTTTGGCCGTAGGTGAGGGCTGTGGGTATTGTCCTGCGGCATCAAGCTGCCGGGCAGTATTGTCGGCATGGGCGTTTTGTTCGGCCTGCTGAAACTGGGCTGGGTCAAGGTCTCATGGGTGAAGCAGCTTTCGGATACCCTGATGGCGAATCTGACTCTGTTCCTCGTGCCTCCTTGCGTGGCCATCATCAGCTATTTAGATTTGATTGCCGACGACTGGTTTCCGATTTTGACGGCGGCGGTGCTGAGCACCTTGTGTGTGTTGCTGGCAACAGGTAAAGTACACGAATGGACGCGGAGGTGGATGTAATGGAAATTTCCATACACCGAGCTTGCTGCTGTTTCTGACGCTGGCGGTGTTCGGCTTGGCCAACATCATCCGCGTGCGCACCGGCAATATGTTGTGTAATCCGGTACTTATCAGCACTGTGGTAATGATTGCGTATTTGAAGCTGTTCCGCATCGATTACGAAGCTTATCACGAAGCCGCACAGTATATCGATTTTTGGCTCAAGCCTACGGTGGTGGTATTGGCCGTGCCACTGTTTTTGAACTGGAAAAAAATCCGCAATCAGTGGTTGCCGATTTTGTTGTCGCAACTGGCCGGCAGCGTCACCGGCATTGTGACCGGCGTGTATCTGGCCAAATGGTTCGGCGCGAATGGGGAAGTCACCTTATCCTTGGCGGCCAAATCGGTCACCAACCCGATTGCGATTGAAATCACCAAATCCATCGTCGGTATTCCGGCGATTACCGCAGCCACCGTGATTATTGCCGGTTTGTTCGGGCAGATGGCCGGCTACAAAATGCTGCATGTCGGCACGGTACACAAACCTTCTTCTGTCGGCATGTCGCTGGGTACCGCTTCGCACGCCATGGGGATTACCGTATCGATGGAACACAGCCGCCGCATGGCCGCGTATGCCGGTTTGGGTTTGACGCTTAATGGCGTGCTGACCGCGCTGATTGTGCCGGTGCTCATGGGCATTTGAATGCAATAGATGATGGTTCAGACGGCCTCTGCGTCAAATAGGCCGTCTGAAAAATAATAGGCGCAGATGGACATATCGCGCCATTGGTTAACGGTTCCAAAATATTTTCTACAAGGAGTAAGAAAATGGCAGTGAATCTTTCCGAACGACACGAAGGAGAATTGTTGCATATCGACGGTGTACAGGTATTTGTCGGTCAGGCCGGTGTGAAGAAACCGAATCACGACGATTTGACGTTGATGGTGCTCACCGGCAAAAATGCCGTCGGTGCCGTGTTCACGCAAAACCGCTTCTGCGCCGCACCGGTGTACATCGCCAAATCACATTTGTTTGATGAGGACGGCGTGCGTGCGCTGGTCATCAATACCGGCAATGCCAATGCCGGCACCGGTGGGCAAGGCCGCGCCGATGCGGTGGAAGTCTGCGCCGCCGTCGCCCGCCAAATCGGTTGTAAAACCACCCAAGTGCTGCCGTTTTCCACCGGCGTGATTTTAGAGCCGTTGCCTGCCGATAAAATCATCGAAGCCCTGCCGCGCGTGAAACCGGTGCATTGGAGCGAGGCCGCCCGTGCCATCATGACCACCGACACCATTCCCAAAGCTGCCAGCCGCGAAGGCAAAGTCGGCGAAAACCACACCGTGCGCGCCACCGGCATCGCCAAAGGCAGCGGCATGATTCACCCCAACATGGCCACCATGCTCAGCTTTATCGTCTGCGATGCCAACGTGTCGCAACCGGTTTTGCAACTGATGACCAAAGAAATCGCCGATGTGTCGTTCAACGCCATCACCGTTGACGGCGACACCAGCACCAACGACAGCTTCGTCATCATCGCCACCGCCAAAAACGGCCAAAGCCAAATCGACAATATCGCCGACCCGCGCTATGAACAGCTCAAAGCCCTGCTCAGCGGGCTGGCCTTGGAATTGGCGCAAGCCATCGTGCGCGACGGCGAAGGTGCAACCAAATTCATCACCATCGAAGTGGACAACGCCGCCGATCGCGACGAAGCGCGCAAAGTGGCCTATGCCATCGCCCATTCGCCATTGGTGAAAACCGCCTTCTTTGCCAGCGACCCCAACCTTGGCCGCCTGCTTGCCGCCATCGGCTATGCCGGTGTCGAAAATTTGGACACCGATAAAATCAAAATGTGGCTCGGCGATGTCTTGGTGGCCGAACAAGGCGGCCGCGCCGAAAGCTACACCGAAGAACAAGGCCAAGCCGTGATGAATCAAGACGAAATCACCGTGCGCGTGAGCCTCAACCGCGGCCAAGCCAAAACCACTGTATACACCTGCGACTTCTCGCATGATTATGTGACGATTAATGCGGATTACCGTTCGTAATGTTAGTGTGAATAAACAAGGTCGTCTGAATTTCTGAAATTTCAGACGGCCTTGTTATGTATATAATGCAAGTAGATCTTTTTTGAAAGCTGAATCCAATAATGAATGAAAACAATCTTTTGCCAAAATTGTTAAATGAAGTACACAGTTACCCTGAAGATGAGAAAGCATGGACGGCTTTGGCTTTATATTACTTAGAAAATGTAGATGGTCACAAAGATTTATATTATTTGCGAAAAGCTTATGAAACCAAAGATACTATTGAATCAACAACCAATCTGGCGCATTGGCTGTATTATGAATACGGTGAAAAAGATCAGGACTCAAATTGATTAAACAGGCGATTTTGCTTAATCCGCAATCATTTTACCCCTACGCAGCTTATGCTCAAATATTGTTTACTCAGCCGGATTATATGGATAATCCAGTACGCCTAAGCCAAGAAACACATCACCAGATTATTTTTTATAGTCAGAAAGCTTTGGAAAAATTAGAACATTTGCCTGCGGATATGCAAGAGCTGCAATATCTGCATTTTATTCATTTAAAAAACAATATAGCGGTGTCGAAAGCCATACTTGGGGAGTTGGTAGAGTCGGCAAAATTATTTGAGCAGTTAGCAAAGCATACTGCAACTGCCTGCGAACTGCCTGCAATTAATGTTTGCTTAGAAGATGTTGAATATCGTATTGTACGGAACCGAATTTATTTGGCACTGTTAAGAAGCCGCCGATCGGAAGCTTATCAATACCTGAGCGAAGCAGAACATCATCTCAATGCCGATGATTTAGATTTAGCCAGTATCTATGCGTATTTGGGTGATTCAGCACAATGGTTGAAATTTATTGATTTGAATGATCCGCCGCATGACAGTTGGCAGGGAATTTGGCCTGTCATTCATGCAGAATATCCACAAGTTTGGTTGAATTATCTCGAAAAAGAGATTCAACAAACGAAAGTATATCTACATGAAGCAGAGACTCATTTGAAAAAATGCCAAAACAGAAGAAGAACGTCGTAATTTTTCAGAAGATGTTATTTATCAACAAAAAGAGCTGGATAAATTTTGAAAAGAAACTGAAGCAGGGTAAACCGGTATCAATAGATACAGAAGATTTACGCGAAAATCTTATTTATTTTTGGAATTGTTTCTTATTTGGTTGTGCGAGACATGGCAATTTAATGGCCGACGATGAATCATAGAGCCATATGAGAATGATAGGATATTTAAAGAAAAGGCCGTCTGAACAACAGATGGCCTTGTTTATGATTCAAAATATTAAAACTTCAAGACGTGAGTTTCATCACAATCACCCCCGAGATAATCAGCGCTGCGCCGAGCCGGTGGCCGAACGAAGCGGGGTCGCCGAAAAAGACTACGCCGACTGCAAATGCACCGACCGCACCGATGCCGGTCCACACTGCATAGGCGGTGCCCATAGGAATGGTTTTTTGCGCGAGAAAGAGTAAAAAGCCGCTCACGCCCATGAAAATGACCGCCAAGGCAATACCTTGCCAACGCCAGCCGGGATGTTGGGCGAGTTTCAAACCCGGCGGCCAGCCGATTTCCATCAAGCCTGCGCTAATCAAATAAATCCATGCCGTGTTTACGGTTCCTGTGTGTGTCGGGCAACGATTTCGGTAAAGCGTTGCCATTCTTGGATAAAGGTTTCGGCTTGTGAGACGCCGAAGTCTCGAATAATGCCTTGTTCGATGTGTTGCAGTTTTTCGATGACGGGCAGGGCGGCAGTTTGTCCCTGTTCGGTCAAATGCAGCGTTTTGCCGCGTTTGTCGTTGGGGTCGGGCGAAAAGCGCAACCAACCCTGTTCGGCCAATTGGCGGCAGGCGGAAAAAACGGTTTGCTTGGGCAGGTTCCAATGCGTGCAAATGGTTTTTTGCGTGCAGTCGGGATAACACACCACGCCGTATAACACCGCGAGCGTGTTGTAGCTTAAGCCGTATTGTTTTGCCCATTGCTCGTAAAGCCGGGTTGAGCCTGCCATGAGGCGGCCGATATCGTCGATAAGGTTCATATCTGGTCTGAATGATGACTAATTTGGCAGGATTGTAGTAACGATTCGGACTAATGGCAAGATGCTTTGCGGCATAATTTTTTCAGGCTGCCTGAACAACAGACTCTTTGAAAAAGTAGCGCTGTGGATATTTTCAGACGGCCTAAAGCATTATTTTCAATGAAAAGGCCGTCTGAAAACCTGTTGGCATCAATCCTTGCTATACTTTTATTTCTCAACGTAATGCTGTTTGCAATCCCACTCAAATTGCCGAAACCATGCCGAAAAAGAAATCCCTTGGCTATCGAATTGCCCACAAACTCAAACAAACCGAACGTCTTTCCCGCAAAACCATATCGTTCATGTTTCTGTTGGCAGGCTCCGCGCTGGTGGCGCTGACGGCGCTGCTGTTTGCGCATATGGCCGAATATGCGCTGGAACTGAATGCGCATTTGGTGCAAAAACATACCTGGTTTGCGTGGGTGGTTTTGCCGCTCGGCTTGCCGCTGATTGTATGGTTGACGCGCCGTTATGCCCCTTATACTGTCGGCAGCGGTATTCCGCAGGTGTTGGCATCATTGAGTCTGCCGTATGGTGCGCAGAAAACACGGTTGATTTCATTCGGTCAAACCCTGCTGAAAATTCCGCTGACTTTTCTCGGTATGCTGGCCGGTGCGTCCATCGGTCGTGAAGGGCCGTCGGTACAGGTTGGTGCGGCGGTAATGACGGCGTGGGGCTCATGGTGTAAGAAACACAATCTTGCCTTTAAAGGTATGCAGGAAAACGATTTGATGGCTGCCGGTGCGGCCGGCGGTTTGGCGGCGGCATTTAACGCACCCTTGGCCGGGGTGGTATTTGCCATTGAAGAGCTGGGGCGCGGCGTGATTTTGCGTTGGGAACGACAAATTCTGCTCGGCGTGCTGGCAGCGGGTTTTATTCAAGTCGCCATTCAGGGCAATAACCCGCACTTTTCCGGCTTTCACGGTAGCGAATTGGACAATATGCTGACTTGGGTGCTGGCGGTAGGTTTGTTGTGCGGTGTGACCGGCGGCCTGTTTGCACGCATGCTGTATAAAGGTGCGGCGGCGTATGCACCGGAAAAAATCCGTGGCTGGATTCGCCGTCATCCGCTGATGCTGGCCGCCATTATGGGCTTGTTGCTGGCGGCTTTGGGTACGCTCTATCAAGGCCAAACATACGGCACGGGCTATCACGAAGCTTCCGGTGCATTGCGCAGGATGTACGATGCGCCGGTAGGTGTGGCGGCAGCTAAATGGCTGGCGACGGTGTTCTCTTATTGGGCGGGCATTCCGGGCGGTATTTTCACGCCGTCACTGACCATCGGCGCGATGTTGGGCGGGCATATTGCCGCCATCGGCCAATTGGAAAGCGGCATCAATGTGGTGGTATTACTGTGTATGGCCGGATTCTTGGCCGGCGCGACCCAATCGCCGATTACCTCAAGCGTAGTGGTAATGGAAATGACTGGCGGCCAGAATTTATTGTTCTGGATGCTGATAGTATGCATTTTCGCCTCACAAGTTTCGCGCCAATTTTCACCGCGGCCGTTTTACCACTTGGCCGGTATGCGCTTTCGCCAGCGCGTGCAGGAAGAGTATGCGGAGCAGAACAAGGCCGGGCAGGAAAAACCAGAAACCAAGCAAAGCGATGATTTGCCAAACGAAGCAGTTCGGGGAGAGGCAGAAAAAGTGGCGGAAGAGCATACGGCAAATGTAGAAGTAGACAACCAATCGCCTGAAGCGCAGCCGGCGGATGTGGAATTGCCGCCGGATAAAAACGGCAAAACCGGTTAAGCGGGTTGCTTGTCATCCGAGGCCGTCTGAAAAAATGTAGGGCAGGTCAATTCGCCGCATTTCCGATTCTGTTGACAACCGAACCAAATAAACTAAAAGGCCGTCTGGATAATTTCAGACGGCCTTTGCAGATATAGAGAAAGGTTAGAACCAGGCTTTAATGGCAGCCGCTGTAGCGGCAACGCCACCGACCAGGCCGACCGCACCGGAAGCAGTACCGATGGCGCCGTTGATTTGGTCGCGTTTGTTATTGCGTTTTTCACGTTCGAGTGCCAGTTCTTCCGAAACATTGGCACGTTGGCGGCGGTGCTGTTCCAGTTCGGCACGCGACAATTGTGCTTCTTGGCGGTTGCGGCCGGCTTTGATGGCGGCAGAGTCGTCGCCGATAGCCAAATTTCCTACTGAGCCGCCGGTAGCGCAGCCGGTCAGCAATACGGCAGTCAGGGTCAATGCAGTTACACTTTTTTTCATCATGTTGTCAGCCTCTGTTGAATTTGAAAATCGGAAAACGGATTAGTGCAGGATGTAGATTTTACGGTCTTTGTATGCGCGGTTGATGGCATCGGCCTCATCCATCATTTCCTGACGGCGTTCAGCGCGGCGTTCGGCGCGTTCGGCGCGTTCGACGTCTTGTACGCGGCGGGAATCTTCCACCATGGCAGCACGTTGGCTGTCGCTGATGGCCAACGTTTTATGGCCGTAAGAACAGCCTGCCAGCAAAGCGGCTGCAATCAGCGCGAAACCTATATTTTTCATACCTACCTTCTTTCTATGGGTTGGGAGACATCCGCCGTTTGGGCGGCTAAATTTGCGTGGGATTATAGAATTTTCATTCTAAAACATAGCTGGTAAGTAGTAAGATAGGCAATTTTCATAATTACTTCAAGCATAGTGCTTTCTTTTTTATATATTTTGTAGCGGTAATGTTGCGTTAAGGGGAAGAGGCGGTTTATGCGGTATGATTCGGAGACAAAAGGCCGTCTGAAAAATGAACTGCACCCCCAAAAATTTTCAGACGGCCTGCGGTATTTCGATATTTAAGCCGAGGGTTTTTCCGTGTGTTCCCCGTTCCAAGGCGCGACTTTAAACAGCAGCAGCATACCCGGGACAGCCAGGAAAAAACACAGCCAGAAGAAATTCACATAGCCCAGCCATTCGATGAGATAGCCGGCGGTGGCGTTGATAAACGTGCGCGGCACGGCGGCCAAGCTGGTAAACAGCGCCAATTGTGTGGCGGTAAACGCAGGGTTGGTTTCGCGCGCCATATAGGCCACGAATGCGGCTGTGCCCAAACCCACGCCGACAGCTTCTGCACCAATCACACCGGCCAGCATGATGCGTTCGGTGGCGGTGACCACTTCAAATTTGCCGAATCCGGCCAGCCACACGAAGCCCAGAATCGTCACAATCTGCACCAAGCCAAACAGCCACAGGGCTTTGTTGATGCCCAGCTTCAGCATCCAAATGCCGCCGATGATGCCGAAAATCACCGCAGGCCACAAGCCGGCGTTTTTGGCGATGATGCCGATGTCGGTTTTGCTGTAGCCCATGTCAAGATAAAACGGCGTGGCCAAGGCGGTGGCCATGCTGTCGCCGAGTTTATAAAGGAAAATAAATGCCAATACCAGCAGCGCCTGTCGCACGCCTTTACGCGTGAAAAATTCGCTGAAAGGTTCGACCACGGTTTGTTTGAAAGTACGCGGTGCACTTGGCGGCAATTGCGGCTCCTGCGCTAAAAACAACGTCATCAACAAGCCCGGAATCATAAACAGTGCGGTGATGATGAACACATTGTGCCACGGCATTATGTCGGCCAAAATCAGGCTGAGCGAACCGGGAACTAAAGCGGCGATGCGGTAGGCATTGACGTGGATGGCATTGCCCAAGCCCAATTCGCTGTCAGGCAGAATCTCGCGGCGGAAGGCATCCAGCACAATATCCTGACTGGCCGAGAAAAACGCCACCACCACTGACAAGCCCATGATAACCGCCATGTGCTGATGCGGATTCAAAAAGGCATAGGCCATTAATGTTGCCAGCAGGCCGATTTGTGTCACCAGCATCCAGCCGCGACGGCGGCCGAGAAACGGCAGACGCACGGCGTCCATCACCGGCGACCAAATGAATTTCCAAGTAAACGGCAGACCGATTAAGGCAAACAGACCGATGGTTTTCAAATCGATGTGTTCGCTGCGCAGCCATGCCGGAATCAGGTTGATGAGAAAATACAGCGGCAGGCCGGAGGTGAAACCGGTGAAAATACAGATCAGCATGCGGTGCGAAAAAATCTGCGTGAGCGCGCTGTTTTGAGATGAAGTCATAACGTGTTCTAACTGTTTAATTAAGGCGGTATTGTAACAAAATCAGCCACATTGCAGGCCGTCTGAATACAAAGATTTTTGGCAGCCAATCTGACAAAAGGCCGTCTGAAACTTTGATTCGTGTTTCAGACGGCCTTGGTATATCCGGCAATCAGTTTTTCAAGCCCAATACGTCCTGCATGTCGAACAAACCTTTTTGGCTGCGCGCCCATACGGCGGCGCGCACGGCGCCGGCGGCGAAGGTCATGCGGCTGCTGGCTTTATGGGTGATTTCCACGCGTTCGCCGTCGGTGGCAAACAGGGCGGTGTGGTCGCCGACAATGTCGCCCGCGCGTACGGTAGCAAAGCCGATAGTCGATGGGTCTCGCGGGCCGGTATGGCCTTCACGACCGTAAACGGCGCATTCTTTCAAATCGCGGCCGAGGGCATCGGCAATCACTTCACCCATGCGCAAGGCCGTGCCGCTTGGGGCATCGACTTTGTGGCGGTGGTGGCCTTCGATGATTTCGATGTCGTAGCCTTCGTTCAACACGCGGGCGACGGTATCGAGAATGTGGAAAGTCAGGTTCACGCCCACGCTGAAGTTGGCGGCGAAGACCACGCCGATTTTTTCACCGGCCGCTTTAATCGCCGCTTTGCCTGCCTCGTCAAAACCGGTGGTGCCGATGATGATGTTTACTCCTTGTTCCACGCATTTTTGCAGGTGTTTCAAGGTTGGCTCGGTGCGGGTGAAATCGATTAATACATCGCTTTGTGCCAATACGGCATCCACGTCGTCGGTGATGATCACACCGGTTTGGATGCCGCTGGCAAAGCCGGCATCCAAGCCCACGGCTTCGGAAGTGGAATGTTCGATGGCGCCGGATAATACGGTATCAGGGTGGTTGTTTACCGCTTCAACCAATACTTTGCCCATGCGGCCGTTGACGCCGGCGATGGCCACTTTTAATGCAGTCATGAATGTTCCTAAAATTATTGTGCGGCTGGGGCGGCAGCTTCGGCTGCGGCTTTTTGTTCCGCCTGCAATGCTTCGATGGATTTTTGGATGGCATCGCCTTCCGCTTTCACCAAGGCATTGTTTTCAAAATACAAGGTCAGGTTGGATTGCTCTTTAATCACGCCGTTTCGGCTGGTGTTGAAGGTGTAGTCCCAGCGGTCGGCATGGAAGGCATCTTGCAGCAAAGGCGTGCCCAGCAGCAGCTGCACTTGGTCGCGGCTCATGCCCGGTTGCAAAGATACAACGGCACGCGGATCCAATGCGTTGCCTTGCACGACTTGTAATTTGTAAGAAGGGAAAAGGGATACGCGCTCGGCAGAACAAGCTGCCAAACCCAGCAGGGCGGCAAGGGCCAGACATAAGGTTTTATTCACGGTGTACCTTTCTATTGAAATCGGAAAAAGAAAATGCCATCATCGCTTGAATAAGTTTAAAAAGCAAACGATAATCATCTTCAGAATGGAAATTTAGGAAGATTGCCCCGATATCGTATTGAGATAATGAAGATAGTTTATTGAAAACCTTTATAATCTCATAGTGGGCAAGTGGCCTAAAAGTGCGTATTATAACGGTTATTAGACCACAGGGGTATTGAATACTATGGAAAATTTCAGCAATATTGCGCAATTGAAAGACAGCGGTTTGAAAGTAACCGGTCCGCGCCTGAAAATTTTAGACTTGTTTGAAACGCATGCCGAAGAGCATTTGAGTGCCGAAGACGTGTACCGTATTTTGTTGGACGAAGGCATTGAAATCGGCGTGGCTACGATTTACCGCGTGCTGACCCAGTTTGAGCAAGCGGGCATTTTGCAGCGCCACCATTTCGAAACGGGTAAAGCGGTTTACGAATTGGACAAAGGCGACCACCACGACCACATTGTTTGCGTGAAATGTGGCGTGGTGACCGAATTCCACAATCCGGAAATTGAAGCCCTGCAAGACAAAATCGCCGAAGAAAACGGCTATCGCATTGTTGATCATGCGCTGTATATGTACGGCATTTGTGCTGACTGCCAAGCCAAAAGCAAACGCTAACCGCTATCTTCTCCATTCAGGCGGCCTCATCATGACGTGAGGCCGTCTGAAATTTTTCAAGCCTAAGCAAAATGAACATTCCTTTTTTGCCGCCACAAGATTACCGTTTTCCGAATCCTGATTACGCGTTGGCACATTGCGACGGCTTGGTCGGCGTGAGCGCGGATTTGGATGAAGGACGTTTGCTGTCGGCTTACTGCAGCGGCATTTTTCCGTGGTTTTCCGAAAACGGGCTGTTTTACTGGTTTGCCACCGCACCGCGCACGGTGTTGTTCCCCGAAAAAATCCACATCGGCAAATCATTGGCCAAAACCTTGCGCAACAAGCCTTATGTGGTGAGCGTGAACCAAGATTTTGCCGCCGTAATCGGCCATTGCGCCGCTGTGTCGCGGCCGGGGCAAAGCGGTACATGGATTGAGCCCGAGTTTCAGACGGCCTATGCGCGTTTGCAGAGCATCGGACACGCGCATTCGTTTGAATGTTGGTATCTTGATGAACAAGGCCGTCTGAAACTGGCCGGTGGTTTTTACGGCGTGCAAATCGGGCGTGTGTTTTACGGCGAATCCATGTTTGCCTTGGCGCCTGATGCGTCCAAAATCGCCTTTGCCTGTGCCGTGCCTTATTTGGCGGAACGAGGCATTGCATTGATTGACTGCCAGCAAGACACCGCACACTTGGCGCGCTTTGGTTCGGAGCAAATCGAATTTCATGATTTTCAGACGGCCTTACACAGGCTAAACGCCATGCCGTTGCCGAAGCCCATTGGTTGCGAAGTAGTGCGGACGACGCTTTGAATGATGAGAACGTCACCAATTTTTCAGACGGCCTAATCACGGTAATAGCTGACGAAACCGCGTTTACATGGCAAAATAATACGTCAGAACATTGCAACAGGCCGTCTGAAATCATGTTATGTGTTCAGACGGCCTCAACTTACTTAACAAGGAATCAACATGTCATTGCAAAACATCATCGAAACCGCGTTTGAAAACCGCGCCGACATTACCCCGACCAGCATGACGCCTGAAGTCAAAGAAGCCGTATTGGAAACCCTGCGCCAGTTGGATTCAGGCGAATTGCGCGTGGCCGAGCGCGAGAGCGTGGGCAAATGGAAAGTCAACGAATGGGCGAAAAAAGCCGTGTTGCTGTCTTTCCGCATTCAAGACAACGAAGTGTTGAACGACGGTGTGAACAAATATTTCGACAAAGTGCCGACCAAATTCGCCGACTGGTCTGAAGAAGAATTCCAAGCCGCCGGTTTCCGCGCGGTGCCGGGTGCCGTGGCACGTCGCGGCAGCTTCGTGGGCAAAAACGTGGTGTTGATGCCGTCATATGTGAACATCGGCGCGTATGTCGACGAAGGCGCGATGGTGGACACATGGGCGACTGTCGGCTCTTGCGCGCAAATCGGTAAAAACGTGCACTTGTCAGGCGGCGTGGGCATCGGCGGCGTATTGGAGCCGTTGCAAGCCAACCCGACCATCATTGAAGACAATTGCTTCATCGGCGCGCGCTCTGAAATCGTGGAAGGCGTGATTGTGGAAGAAGGCAGCGTGATTTCTATGGGCGTGTTCATCGGCCAATCGACCAAAATCTTGGATCGCGAAACCGGCGAAATCTACCAAGGCCGCGTACCTGCCGGCTCAGTGGTGGTATCGGGCAGCATGCCTTCTGCCGACGGCAGCCACAGCCTGTATTGCGCTGTGATTGTGAAAAAAGTCGATGCGCAAACCCGAGCCAAAACCAGCGTGAACGAATTGTTGCGCGGTGTGTAATCAGTGTTGGTTTGAAACATGAATGAAAAGGCCGTCTGAAAGATTTTCTTTCGGACGGCCTTTTTGTCTGGTTTGTATTTAAACAAAGGGAGATCTTTGTAAATTCATTCGAATACCAGAACACACATAAGCGACGTCATTCCCGCGTAGGCGGGAATCCATTTTTGAACCAAGCAACCTATTGAATAAAAAAGTTTCTTAAATACTAAGATAGATTCCCGCCTACGCGGGAATGACGGCAGTTTTGGTTTTTTTTGGGGCTATGAAGTTTTGCAAAGGGCTCAAAGAATCAGTCTTTGCTGGCACTGGCGGTAAAAACGAATCAAACCATTCGTCGAACTGTCGTGCGGCAAATCATCATTTTGCTTCAATTCAGGCTCGATGCTTTTTGCCAGCATTTTGCCGTATTCCACACCCCATTGGTCGAACGGGTTGATTCCCCAAATCACGCCTTCGGCAAAGGTGCGGTGTTCGTAAGCGGCCATCAGCATGCCTAAGTTAAACGGGGTCAGGCGGTCAATCAAAAAGCTGTTGCTCGGCCGGTTGCCGGGGAATTCTTTATGCGGCGCGAGGGCTTCGCGTTCGGCTTCGGGCAGGTCGGCCAATTCGGCGCGCGCTTCTTCCAGCGTTTTGCCTTTCATCAGCGCTTCGGCTTGGGCAAAAGCATTGGCCACGGTGAAGCGGTGTTGGCGGCCGACTTGGTGCGGCGTGGTCATCGGTACGATGAAGTCAACGGGAATCAGACGCGTGCCTTGGTGCAGCAGTTGGAAATAGGCGTGTTGGCAGTTGACACCTTCTTCGCCGAACACGATACCGCCGGTTTTGTGGCCGACTTTTTTGCCGTCAATGGTGCGGCTTTTACCGCAGCTTTCCATGTCCAATTGGTTCAGCCAGCTGGCGAAACGGCGCATATTGTGGCTGTAAGGCACGGTGGTGTGGCCGTCTGAACCGTAGAAATTGTTGTACCAAACGTGCAGTAAGGCCATCAATACGGGAATATTGCGGCGCAGCGGGGCGTTGAAGAAATGTTCGTCCATGGCGTTGGCACCGCTCAAAAATTCGCGGAAACGCGTTTCGCCCACGGCCACCATCAGGGGCAGGCCGATGGTTGACCACACCGAATAGCGTCCGCCGACCCAGTCGAACATGGCGAACACGCGTTCGGCCGGAATGCCGAAGTTTTCTGCCGCAGCGACATCGCTGGAAATGGCGCAGAAATGGCGCGCGATGCCCGATTCGGGCAGGCCGGCATCTTTATACCACACGCGTGCGGCGTGGGCGTTGAGCAGGGTTTCGGGCGTGCCGAAGGATTTGCTGGCGATGCTGAATACGGTGGTTTCGGGGTTGAGTTTTTCCAACTTTTGCGCGATGTCGGCATCGTCGGAATTGCTGATGAAATGCACGCGTACGTTTTTGCGGTAGTCATACAGCGATTGTGCGCACATCTGCGGACCCAAATCCGAGCCGCCAATGCCGATGTGGACGAAATCGGTGATGCGTTTGCCGGTGATGCCGGTGTGGTCGCCGCTGATGATGCTCTCGGCAAAGGCCAAGGCGCGGTCGAGTTCGTGATGGAGCTTGGGGATGATGTTTTCGCCGTCAACTACAATTGGCGCGGTGTTTTCAGGCGACCTTAAAGCCGTGTGCAGGGCGGCGCGTTGTTCGCCGGTGTTGATTTTGTCGCCACGCTGCATGGCTTGCATGACTTGGGGCAGTTTGGCCGCTTCAGCCAATTGACATAAAAGAACAAGCGTTTTCTCGTCAATGCGGTTTTTGCTGTAATCAAATAACAAACCGTGTAAGGTTTCGTGCATGTTGTCAAAACGCTGCACATTTTCGGCAAATTGGTCGCGCATGTGAATGTCGGCAGTGGCTTTTTGATGCTCGGCAAGCTTCTGCCACGCTTCGGAGAACGTCATATTTTATCCTTCGGTTCTAAATAACGGCAGGGACAAATCCACTCAAACTTCAATCAAGCAGCTTAAAGTTGATTTATTTAGCTCATTGAATTGTTGTCTGAAAATAAAATTATACTAGGTTAACAAATCATAGGTAGGGATTGTTGCAAAATTGTGATAATCAGATTCATTTTGATAAAATCAGGTAAACTCTTTTTAAAACGCAATGATTGTGCGCATGTGGTGACGTGTAGTGTAACAAAATTTTAAAAGGCGGATAACTTAGTCTTTTAAAAAGCAAAAATATTGAAATAACATGCAGAAAAATAGTGTTTTTACTTGATTCCCATCAAGGTTTTGTTAAAGAGTGTTATGACATCGATGTCTGTTGTGCTATTCTCCGTAATATTATTGAAATAACTCAGGTTCGGAAGTCGTAAGATGGCTACAATTTACGATGTTGCCGCTCGGGCGGGAGTATCGCCTAAGACGGTCAGCCGGGTGATTAATGGTGATGCGCCGGTCAGCGACAAAACGCGTGCCAAAGTGGAAACAGCCATTGCGACCTTGGGTTATATCCCGTCATCGGCGGCCAGAGTAATGCGCTCCAGCCGTTCGGGGATTGTAGGGCTGATTACCGGTGCGATTTCGCGCGTCGGTGATGCCAACCGCATTCATGGTCTGCCCGATGTCTTTTTGATGAAAGGTATTCAGCAAAGCATACGGGCGCAGGGTAAAACCTTGATGATCGCCGATATCGACAACCGAGCCGACATCGAGCCTTTAATCCGCACCTTTATGGAACACCGAGCCGAGGGCATTTTATATGTGGCGCAATATCATCAGGAAGTGGTGTTGCCTGATGTCAGCCATGCCTGTCCGATTGTGTTGGTGAACTGCTTCGATAAAACCGGTACCCCTGCAGTTTTACCCGATGATGAGCAAGGACAATATGATTTGGTGCGCCAGATTATCCGCCACGGCCACAGCCGTATTGCGTATTTGACCTTGCAGCCGGGCATTGAGGCCACGCCTTTGCGTGTGGCAGGCTACCGCCGAGCCTTGGCCGATGCCGGCATCGCTTTTGATACCGGTTTGGTGCAGACCGGCTATCCCGATTTTGGTTACGACAGCACGCCTTTGGTTGAGGCTGTTGTGAAATTGTTGGCCCTGCCGCAGCCTCCGACGGTGATTTGCTGCGGCAATGATGAAATGGCAGTGCGGGTGTACGGCATCTTGCGTACGCGCGGTTTGCGGGTGCCGGAAGAAATTTCGGTGGCCGGCTACGATAACCACAGCGCGATTGCCGAAACCCTGTTCCCGCCTTTAACCAGCACCGGGCTGCCGTATTTGCGTATGGGTGCGCTGGCTGCGGACATGCTGTTTGCCGAAGAAGTAAGACAAAGCGGCCAAATGTTGAAAGTCGTAGGGGAAACCATTTGGCGCCAGTCGGTGACCACTTTGAAATAAATATCGGAAAGATAAATAGACGGTAGGGGAAATAGGCCGTCTGAAACAGAATTCGTGGTAAGCAAACGAATCAGACCCGAGTGAGCGGGCGGCATAATAAAAAGCAGTACTCAGCCAACAGCTGCTTTCTGAAAAACTTTTTGTTTCAGTATATTAATTAGTCAGGAGTAAACTTCTCATGAAGATATCCCCACAAGTGGCGATGACGCTTCGCCAGATTATGCTGATGAACTTCGGTTTCTTCGGTATTCAGTATAGCTTCGGTTTGCAGCAAACCGCGATTAACCCGATTTTCAGTTTCTTAAATGCTGATCCCGGCCAATTGCCGATTCTGAATATGGCAGGTCCGATTACCGGCTTGCTGGTGCAGCCGATCATCGGTGCGCTGTCTGACCGTACATGGATTCCGGGCTTGGGTCGCCGTCGTCCGTATTTCTTGATCGGGGCAATCGGCTGTAGCCTGTGTCTGTTTATTTATCCGCACGTGACTGCGCTGTGGGTGGCTGTGTTGCTGTTGTGGCTGTTGGACATTTCCAATAATACCGCGATGGAACCGTTCCGCGCCTTCATCGCCGATACTGTGCCGGAACACCAACAAGCCAGCGGCTTCTTGATGCAGTCGGTGTTTACCGGTTTGGGTATTACCTTGGCCAACGTGTCGCTGTATATCTTTCAGCAAATCGGCTGGTTGCAGCAAACTTCAGAAGCGGGCATTCCTTACTGGGTGTTCGGTTCGTTCTATATCGGTGCCGTCTGCTCGATTGGTTCGGTATTGGTGACTGTGTTATCTACACCTGAACACGAGCCTTCTGCCGAAGAGATGGCAGCCTTGCGTGCGAAAAAAGAGCAATCTGCTATTGCTGAAATCTTCATTGCGATTAAAGAAATGCCTTTTGCTTTGTGGCAATTGGCTTTGGTGTACCTGTTCCAATGGTATGCGCTGTTTATCTACTGGCAATACATTTCGCACAGTATCGTGCAATCGGTGTGGAACTCGACTTCTACCGACAAAGCCGCTTACGAACAAGCCGTGGCATGGACCGGATTGGTCAACGGTTTCTACAACATCGTGACCTTTATTTCCGCTTTCGGCCTGATGTGGATGGCGAAAAAATACGCCGCCAAATATGTGCATGCGTTTGCCGTGACATTGGCTGCCTTAGCGTTGCTGACTATTCCGCACATCGGCAACAAATATCTGATGTTCGTACCGATGATTGGTTTCGGTATCGGTTGGGCTTCGATGATGGGTGTGCCGTTTATGATTGTGGTGCATTCGATTCCGAAAGAGCGTTACGGCGTGTATATGGGTATTGTGAACATGATGATTGTGATCCCAATGCTGATCGAAACCGTGACTTTCGGTTGGGTTTACGATACCTTCTTGGGCTCGAATCCGGCCAACGCCATGACTTTTGCCGGCGTATTCTTGGCGATTGCCGCCTTCCTGACCTTATTGATTAAAACCACCAACAAGCCTGCCGGTGCAGAAAACAGAGCGGCTTAATTAAAAGCTGCAGACATCAAGGTCAGGACCTTTGCAAAAAACCCAAAACTCCCCTAAATTCCCCCTAAAGAATTCAGAGGCGTTTTTTTATGAGCAGCTTCTTCCAGCAACAAGCCCGAATCATGACGGGCAAACATA
>NZ_JBHSPY010000023.1:0-35993 GCF_042658245.1 Neisseria weixii | reverse complement strand
TCATGCCATATTTGGCTTGTTTGAAACGGTTGTTGGTGCTGTTTTGCGGTGCGGGAAGTTACAGCCGTGCGGCCTTAAGGATACGGTAAATGGTGACTCTGCTGACTTGGTATTGCCGGAGAGTATTGCCTTTCAAATAATGTAAACAACACTGGCTTTTCTTAAATCCATGCCGTCTGAAAAAAGTTTCAGACGGCCTTTCCCATATCATTTACAATATTAAATTTAAACTTAACGCCAGTTAAATCAGGCTAAAATGCTTGTCCTCATCTCTCATTGGCTTTAATTTAACCATGTACAGAAAGTCTATGTCATGAAAAACGTTGTTATTTTGATTTCAGGTCGCGGCAGCAATATGCAAGCCATTGTCAACGCCCAAATTCCCAACACCCGCATTGCCGCGGTATTGAGCAATAGCGAAAGCGCAGCCGGTTTGGCTTGGGCGGCAGAACTCGGCATTCCCACCGACAGCCTGAACCACAAATCGTTTGAATCACGTTTGGCTTTCGACCAAGCCATGATGGCAAAAATCGACGCTTATCAGCCCGATTTGGTAGTGTTGGCCGGTTTTATGCGCATTCTGACCCCTGAGTTTTGCGTGCATTACGAAGGCCGCCTGATGAACATTCACCCATCGATTCTGCCCTCGTTTACCGGTTTGCATACTCATGAACGCGCCTTGGAAGCCGGTTGCCGAGTGGCTGGTTGTACCATTCATTTCGTGACTGCCGAATTAGACTGCGGACCGATTATCGCCCAAGGCGTGGTGCCGATTTTGGATAACGATACCGCGGATGATGTGGCTGCACGCGTATTGTGCGTCGAGCATCAATTGTTCCCCAAAGCCGTAGCCGATTTTGTCGCAGGCCGTCTGAACATCCAAGGCAACCGTGTTTTAAATACCGACTCACAGCCTCAATCATCCGCATTGCTGGTTTAAGATTAGGAGAGAGAATGAAAAAAATCGCTACCCTTACTGCTTTATTAACCGCCGCTTTGGCCGCGCCTGGACTTATGGCTGCCGAATTGCCCAAATCGGCAACGTTACAATATTCCGGTAATTACAAGATCCCGGCAACAATGAACTTTACCCGCTCGGGTAATAGCTACAAAATCGTTTCGACCATCAAAGTACCGCTGTACCGCATCCGTTTTGAATCCGGCGGTACCATTTCGGGCGACACGCTGCAACCAAAATATTACAGAGAAACTCGCGACGGTAAGCTTTATACCGAGGTAACCTTCAATGGTGACAATGTGACTTACGGTAAAGCCGGCGACAAGAAAAGCAAAACCGTTTCCGGTACCACCATGGATTTGTTTACCCTAGCATGGCAATTGGCCGCAAATGATGCCCAATTGCCTCCTAACTTAAGCGTAACGAACGGTAAAAAAATTTATACGGTCAACAATATGACCAATGCAGGCACTTCCAGCTATAAATTTGGTGGTGGCTCCACACCTGTAACTAAATATGTAGTTCATCGCGGCGATGATACGATTAACTATTCGTTTGCTACCGAATTGAACAATATTCCGGCACAAATCGTCTATAAAGAAGACGACGGTAAATCATATAATCTTCGTCTGACTCGTTTGACTGTTGACGGCAAAACAGTCAAACCTTGATTGACATCACTTTGGTAAAAACCATGCCGTCTGAAAATTTCACACGGTATGGTTTTGTTTAGATGATCGATGAACCAGCACCTAATTTGACTCAATTAATTTTAAGAAGCCCGCAACCGCATATCAAGTGCAACATCCGCGGGTTTTGTTTTCAGCAATGTTCGTGTGCTGTTGCACTTGATATGTGAAATACAAGGCCGTCTGAAAAATATTTTTTCAGACGGCCTCTTCTCAAATTTATAGTGAATTACTTATTGGTATTCAAATACAGATTAATCAAACGCTCGGTGGAGCTGTCGTGTTTTTGCGGTTCGCTCTCACCGGTCAGTTCTGCCAAAATGGTTTTGGCCAATTGTTTGCCTAACTCTACGCCCCATTGGTCAAAGCTGTTAATGCCCCAAATAGTGCCTTGAACGAAAGTTTTGTGTTCGTATAGAGCAATCAGGCTGCCCATATTGCGTGGGTTTACCTTATCCATCAAGATTAGGTTGGTCGGACGGTTTCCGGAGAAGGTTTTGTGCGGCACCAATTCTTCGACGCGATTCTCGTCCAAGCCTTGCGCCTGTAATTCGGCACGCGCTTCTTCGGGGGTTTTTCCACGCATAAAGGCTTCTGCTTGTGCAAAGACATTGGCCAGCAAGATTTCGTGATGGCCGCGCAGATTACTGCGTTTTTCCAAAGAGGCAATCAGGTCAATCGGTGTGATGTGCGTGCCTTGATGCAGCAATTGGAAGAAGGCGTGTTGGCCGTTGATACCGGTCTCGCCCCAAATAATCGGCGATGTCTCGTGTTGTACGGCTTGGCCGTCGAGTGTAACCTGTTTACCGTTGCTTTCCATGTCGAGCTGTTGGATAAACTTCGGCAGACGGTGCAAATGTTGGTCGTAAGGGGCGATAACATGGCTGCCGCCGCCGTAGTAATTGATGTACCAAATGCCGATCAAGGCTAAAATTACCGGCATATTGCGTTCCAGCGGTGTATTGTAGAAATGCTGGTCCATCAAGTGGGCGCCGTTGAGCATTTCGATGAAATTTTCTTCGCCCAAATACAGCATAATCGGCAAACCAATCGCCGACCACAGACTGTAGCGGCCGCCGACCCAATCCCAAAATTCAAACATATTGGCAGTGTCGATACCGAATTCGGCTACGGCTTTTTTGTTGGTCGATACGGCAACAAAGTGTTTTGCCACGACGCTTTCATCACCAGCATGCGCCAAGAACCATTCGCGCGCGGTCAAGGCGTTGGTAAGGGTTTCTTGGGTGGTAAAGGTTTTGGACGCAATGATGAACAACGTGGTTTCAGGATGCACTTTTTCCAATACATCGCGCAATTGTGAACCGTCAACGTTAGACACAAAATGCATGCGCATACGCGGATGCCCATATTGCTTCAGCGCGGTACACATCATCAACGGACCCAAATCCGAACCACCAATACCGATGTTCACCACATCGGTAATCACTTGATTGGTATAACCCAACCAATTGCCGCTGCGCACTTCATGCGCAAACTCACCCATGCGGTGCAATACATGGTTCACTTTCGGCATCACGTCTTCGCCATCCACCACAATCGGTGAATTGGTGCGGTTACGCAAAGCAATATGCAATACGGCGCGGTTTTCCGTTGAGTTGATTTTCTCGCCATGGAACATTTGCTTGATGCGTTCCGGCACACCGGCTTCGCGTGCCAAATCCAGCAATAAAGACAAGGTTTCATCGTTGATACGGTTTTTGGAATAATCCAGCGTCAAACCACCGACTTGTAACCAGTAACGTTCGGCACGTTGTGGGTCTTGCTCGAACATAGCACGCATGTGGTCAGTTTTGGTTTGATCGAAATGCTTCCACAATTTCGACCAGCTTGGTAGGTCGTGAAGGTGTCTCATAATTTTTTAGTCCTTATCATATTCAACGTGTTTATTGTGAATACTTCTTTTACTTTTTTGCAGTTGCAGGCTGGCCTGATCGCCCAAGCGCAAGGCCAAGCCGATGGCCAAAATGTCGATTACCGCCAATTGCAGCAGACGCGACACCATCGGCGTGTATAGCTCGGCGTTTTCCTGCGTAGCCACGCTCAACACGCAATCGGCCAATTGCGCCAACGGCGATTCGGCACGCGTGACTGCAATCACGGCTGCGCCGTTTTGCTTGGCAATACTGACCGCATCCAGTAATTCAATCGACGAACCGGTGTTGGAAATCGCCACCAGCACATCCTTATCTGTCAATACCGATGCTGCCATCAGTTGGGTGTGGGTGTCCACGTAGGCGACGGTTGAAATGCCGAAGCGGAAAAACTTATGCTGCGCATCCTGCGCGACAATGCCGGAACTACCTACGCCGTAAAACTCTACACGACGGGCATGCATCAAGGTCGCGATGGCATTTTCCAATTCCGCCTCTTTCAGGTAACGGCGTTCCCCCAATAAAGAAGCGGCCGCGTTGCCCAATACCTTTTCCACCACATTGTTCATGTCGTCATCGGCATTCAATTCTTCATGCACATAAGGCATGCCTTCGTGACCGATACTGGCCGACAAAGCCAATTTGAATTCCGGCAAGCCTTTATAGCCCAAACTGCGACAGAAACGGATCACCGTCGGCTGGCTGACCGAAGCACGCTCGGCAATTTCGGCCACCGCCGCATGCACAAACCATTTCGGCTCAGCCAAGGCAGATTCAGCGACTTTACGTTCCGCGCCCGATAAGTTCGGCAATGACTCACTGATTTTACTTAACATTATGGTAATCCCTCTCCGTTATCGCAATGTGACAGACTGTTTTTCTGCACTGCAAACTCATTTGCTTAAACTGTTTTCAAATGATTATCCAAAGCTGCAGCAGCACCGGTAATGCCGGGGAATTCACTCAACACGACATACACCGGAATCGCGGCTAAATAGGCTTCAAAACGGCCTTTGTTTTCAAAGCGGCTGCGAAATGAGGAATTTTTAAAATAATCCAACACACGCGGAATAATGCCGCCGCACAAATACACGCCGCCACGCGCGCCCAAAGTCAGCGCCAAATTGGAAGCAACCGTACCTAACATGGCGCAGAAAATATCCAAAGTTTGTCGGCACAAAGGCGATGAGCCGCTCAAGGCGCGTTCGGTAATTTCAGACGGCGTCAGTTTGCTTGGTTTGGCTTTTTCTTTGGCTGCCAAGGCTTCGTAAATCAAACTCAAGCCTGCGCCACTCAAGAAACGCTCGGCAGAAACATGGCCATACTTGTTTTTAGCGTATTGCCAAATGGTCACTTCCATATCATCAAACGGCGGAAAGCTGGTATGGCCGCCCTCGCCTGCCAATGCCACCCAACCGGCCGGGCTATAAACCAAGCCGCTCACGCCCAAACCTGTACCCGGACCGATTACGGCTTTAGGCTGTTTTTCAGCCGGCACTTGGCCGCCGATTTGCACCAAATCTTTGTCTTCGGTTTGAGTCACAGCCAAAGCTTGCGCGGTGAAGTCGTTCAGGAAAATCAATGTCTTCAAACCCAATGCCTGACGGGTGGTTTCAATGGAAAACGCCCAATGGTGATTCGTCATTTGCACCCAATCGCCGACAATCGGGTTGGCAATCGCCACCGCCGCATGGGCAACATTCGGTTGGCCGGTCAAGCGTAAGTATTCACGCGCAGCATCAACGATGGTGTCGTAATCCTTACACGGCAACACATGCGCTTGCTCGATTTGTTGCGGCGCCACTTCCAGCGCGAAACGGGCATTGGTGCCGCCGATATCGGCGACCAAACGTGGGTAATCAGTTGGTATAGAAGACATGGCAATCCACTCGTTCGTTATTCAAAATCAGGCTGATTGGATATTCGGTAGTCGGTTCTTCCGCCGCTTTATCAAACACGGCTTTTTTGTCTGCCCCCTGAATGGCCAAAAACACATTCAAGGTATTCAAAATTGCATCCAAGGTCATGCTCACACGTTCGTGCGGCGCAGTAACCGGTGTAGTGTGAATCAGGGTCAGGTTATTTTCCAGATTAATCGCGTCCGGCAATTGTGGCGCTTGCGGGAACAACGAAGCAGTATGACCGTCTCCGCCCATGCCCAACACCAGCACATCAGGATGCTTGTATTGTTTCAAAGCATAGTCCACCACAGCTTGTGATTGTAATTCAATTTCGGTTTTACCGTCTTCCACCATCGGAATCCACTGGGCCGCCGCCGCTTTGTTTTGCAATAAATGTCCGCGCACCAAGCGGGTATTGCTGTCGGGGTGAGTGGTCGGCACAATGCGCTCATCCACCAAGCCGATGCTCACATTGGCCCAATCTAAGTCTTTTTGCGACAAGGCCTCAAAAAAAGCAATCGGTGAACGGCCGCCGGATACCGCTAACACGGCATTACCTTTTTCATTCAGGGCATTTTGCAATTCGATCGCCACCGCATCCGCTTGTGCGCGGGCGGCAACTGCTGCGTTTTCATATTCGTGCCAAGTAAACATCGTGCGCTCCTTTCGTTGTTCAGACGGCTTTCAGATAATCAGGCCGTCTGAAACATTTAAGTAGACTCTCAATTAAATCAAGATGGGTATAATTCTTTGCAAACGTTTCAGACGGCCTAATCAACACGCTCTTCTTTAAACCGTCTGAACGATTATCCCAACCGACAACTGTTTTCAGACGGCCTATTTATTTGAAGGCTGCCTAAACGATACTACTGCTCTTCGTGCCATTTATTGCCGTCACGCGCCAATAATTCACGCGCTGTTTCCGGCCCCCATGAATGGGCAGCATAGCCGTGTGGCGCTTGGGTATTTTTCGCCCAGTTATCCAAAATCGGCATCACATATTCCCACGCGGCTTCCAATTCGTCACGACGGTTAAATAAGGCCAGATTACCGTTAATCACATCCAGCAGCAAACGTTCGTAAGCTTCCGGACGCCGGCCTGTCAATTGTTTGTCCAAATCGATGGTCATCGGTGTGACTTCTACATTATTGCCCGTGCCCGGTGTTTTCACTTGCACACACAAACGAACGGAATCAAACGGCTGCAACTCAATCACCAAGCGGTTGGCAAAAGGTTGGCTGCCCGGGAAAATGTGGCTGTCTAGATCACGGAAATTCAACACGATTTCCGCTACTTTATCGGCCATGCGTTTGCCGGTACGCAGATAAAACGGCACGCCCTGCCAACGCTCATTGTCAATCTCGGCTTTAATGGCGACATAAGTTTCAGTGAAGCTCTCAGCCGGGATATTCAATTCCTGCAGATAGCCTTTCATGTCGCGTGCTTCAGTGTATTGACCACGAACGACGTTTTCATTTACCGATTCAATCGTCAATGGTTTCAGTGATTTAATTACTTTTACTTTTTCATCGCGTACATCATCGGCATCCAAGCTTTTAGGCGGTTCCATGGCGGTCATGCACAACATCTGCATCAAGTGGTTTTGCACCATATCGCGTAAGGCGCCGGTGATGTCGTAAAACTCGCCGCGCTCTTCCACACCTAACTGCTCGGCGATAGTGAGTTGCACACTTTTAATATATTTATTGTTCCACATCGGCTCGAACATCACATTGGCAAAGCGCAAGGCCAACACATTTTGAAGGCTTTCTTTGCCCAGATAATGGTCAATACGGTAAATTTGTTCTTCTTTAAAGAAGCTGCCGACATCATTATTGATTTGTTGTGATGAGGCTAAATCGGTACCCAACGGTTTTTCCAATACCACGCGCACATTATCGGCATTCAAGCCCACTGCCGCCAGATTTTCACAGGCTTGGGCGAAGAATTTTGGCGCAGTCGAAAGATAAACCACCACACTTTCGGTTTCAGTGCGGGATTTGACTTTTTCACCCAGCGCAGCAAAGTCTTCAGAACGGGTTACGTCAACGGTGAGATACTCGATGCGTTTGATAAAAGATGCCCATTGCTCATCCGAAAAATTTTGTTTCACATGAATTTTTGAATTGGTTTCCACCTTAGCCAAGAAGCTTTCAGTATCCATTTCGCTGCGGCTGACGCCCAAGATGCGGCCTTGCGGATTCAGCAATCCGGCCACATGTGCCTGATAAAGGCACGGAAGCAATTTGCGCATGGCCAAGTCGCCTGTTGCACCGAACAACACCAAATCAAAATTTGTTTGAGTACTCATTGTTTCATCTTTCATCAAGAGGAGGCTTAAATGCCATTTTTAAGAAATATTTTTTATAAACCCACAAACCTTAACGTGACAAATCCGCATAAAATCAGATACATTGTAAGCATATCGGAAAATTTAAATGCATATTGCCTGTTGAAAATCCAACGAAACCAGTAAATTAGTAGTAATACTACACATCGCTACAGGTTTTGTCTATCTTCATTTTCAGAATTTATTTGACTTAGTTTAAGTTTTTAACACATTCACGATTACAGTTTCTTACAATCAGACCAAACTAAGACTTGCATCAAATTTCATGCAGATAAGTCAGACCAACTGTAACAAAATTACAATATTTGTATTATAATGTTGACCATATTTATTTGCTTCAAACTTCCTTCAGACGGCCTCAACAAGCCGCCCACACAAAACCGAGTCGCATCGATCGACCAAAAAGGAGCCATACATGAGCCACACTCCTATCCATCCCAAACTCGCGGAAATTACCCGGCGCATCATCGACCGCAGCCAGACAACTCGCGCCAAATACTTAGCCAAAATCCGCGCCGCTAAACAACAAGGCCGTCTGGAGCGCAATCAATTGGGTTGCAGTAATCTTGCCCACGGCTATGCTTCTATGCCCAAAAGCATCAAAATCGAAATGCTCCAGGAAACAGTGCCGAACTTAGGCATCATTACCTCTTACAACGACATGGTGTCGGCGCACCAGCCATTTAAAGATTTCCCTGACTGGATTAAGGACGAAGTACAGAAACACGGCGCCACCGCACAAGTTGCCGGCGGCACACCGGCCATGTGTGACGGCATCACCCAAGGTTATGCCGGTATGGAATTATCTTTGTTCTCACGCGACGTGATTGCGATGAGTACGGCAGTAGGCATGTCGCATCAAATGTTCGACGGCGGCCTGTATATGGGCGTATGCGACAAAATCGTACCGGGTCTGATGATTGGCGCCTTGTCGTTCGGTCACGTTCCGGCGGTGTTTTTACCGGCGGGTCCCATGGCCAGCGGTATCAGCAATAAAGACAAAGCGCGGACACGCCAATTATTTGCCGAAGGTAAAGTCGGCCGCGATGCCTTGCTCGAAAGCGAAATGGGGTCTTACCACAGCCCCGGCACCTGCACCTTCTACGGTACGGCCAATTCCAACCAAATGATGATGGAAATGATGGGCATGCATTTACCGGCAGCTGCATTTGTGCATCCTTATACTGATTTGCGCGAAGCCCTCACCCGCTACGCCGCTGCCCATTTGGCACAAAGCATCCGCAACGGCACCGCCATGCCATTGGGTGAAATGCTGACGGAAAAATCATTCATCAACGCCCTGATCGGCCTGATGGCCACCGGCGGCTCGACCAATCACACCATGCATTTAGTCGCTATGGCGCGCGCAGCCGGTGTAATCCTGAATTGGGATGACTTTGACGAAATCTCTTCAATTATTCCATTGCTGATTCGTATTTACCCGAACGGCAAGGCCGACGTCAACCACTTTGCCGCAGCCGGCGGTTTGCCGTTTGTGATTCGCGAATTGCTGGATGCCGGTTTGCTGCATGACGATGTCGACACCGTAGTCGGCCGCGGCATGCGCCACTACACCCAAGAGCCGTTCTTGATTGATGGCAAACTGGAATGGCGCGAAGCCCTGACCGAAAGCGGCAACGACGACATTTTGCGCAAAATCAATAACCCATTCTCACCCGATGGTGGTTTGCGTCTGATGCAAGGCAACATCGGCCGCGGCGTGATTAAAGTATCTGCTATCCGCGAAGGCTGCCGCATCATCGAAGCACCGGCCATCGTGTTCAACGACCAGCGCGAAGTATTGGAAGCCTTCGACCGCGGCGAACTTGAACGCGACTTCGTGTGCGTGGTTCGTTATCAAGGTCCGCGCGCCAACGGTATGCCGGAATTGCACAAACTCACCCCGCCTTTGGGTATTTTGCAAGACCGCGGTTTCAGCGTTGCCCTGCTGACCGACGGCCGTATGTCGGGCGCATCGGGCAAAGTTCCGGCTGCCATTCACATGACACCGGAAGCTTTGATGGGCGGCGGCATCGGCAAAATCCGCACCGGCGATTTAATCCGTTTTGATTCAGTTACCGGCGAACTGAACGTCTTAACCAGCGAAGCCGAATGGGCAGCACGCGAAGTCGAGCAAATCGATTTGAGCGCCAACCAGCAAGGTTGCGGGCGAGAATTGTTTGCCAACTTCCGCAGCATGACCAGCTCGGCAGAAACCGGCGCCATGAGTTTCGGCGGCGAATTTGCCTGAATCTTTTTCAGACGGCCTGCTGATGAATCTTCAACGCCGTCTGAAACCTATTAACGAAGCGAACTTATTTTCAAGGAACAAACATGTCTGCAACACTCACCCCACGCGAAATCTTAAGTGCAGGTGCGGTTATCCCTGTGATGGCGATTGACGATTTATCTACGGCTGTTGACTTGGCACACGCCTTGGTTGAAGGCGGCATTCCCACGCTGGAAATTACTTTGCGCACACCGGTCGGCGTGGATGCCATCCGCCTGATCGCCAAAGAAGTGCCTAACGCCATCGTCGGCGCAGGCACGGTAACCAACCCCGAGCAACTCAAAGCCGTGGAAGATGCCGGTGCACTCTTCGCCATCAGCCCGGGATTGCATGAAACCTTGGCTAAAGCCAGCCACCAAAGCAGCATTCCGCTGATTCCGGGCGTGGCGACACCGGGCGAAGTGCAATTGGCCTTGGAACACGGCATCGATACCTTGAAGCTGTTCCCCGCCGAAGTGGTTGGCGGCCAAGCGATGCTCAAAGCACTTTACGGACCTTATCCGGATATCCGCTTCTGCCCGACCGGCGGCATCACTTTGGAAAGCGCACCTGAATACTTGGCCTTGCCGAATGTATTGTGTGTCGGCGGCTCATGGCTGACTCCAAAAGAAGCAGTGCAAAATAAGGACTGGGATAGCATCACCCGCTTGGCAAAAGAAGCTGCGGCACTAAAATCTTAACCCCCCTATCAGAAACACCTAAAGCGAAGCCAGTGATTTTGGTTTGTATTATGATGCCCAACACCTCGGGGATGACTTTTGAAAACCGAAATAATCCAATATGGTTTGGCCGTTATTACGGCATTTGTCTAACTCATAGCGGTCACTTACGTCGCATCATTTCCCAATGACCTCCATCCGCTCACTTGGATTTAAATTTTGAAAAATACGAGGCTTCCAAACAACAGGCCATCTGAAAATTCAGACGGCCTGTTTCATAATAATCATATTGTTTTATTTGATTTAGTCATATGTTTCACAACTAATATCACGGGGTTTGCAGAACATTTCATGATGTCGGGTCAAACACTGTTTGCGCACCTCCAATTTGGCACGCCCCAAACTACTATGTTCGCTTCGATAAGTTTGAGTAAACGGAGTCATACTACAAACATGCACTTTACCGTTATTTTTTACCAAACTGCGATCAACATCATGCACACCGATAACAACCGGAACTGGCTGAACAGCCACTCCTTCATAAACCGGAATGGCACAACCGCCCAAAGCCAACGTTGCCACCAATACGGCAGTAGCAGTATAGGCTGAATTAACGGTTTTCATATGAATGATTCCTTTCATTAACTCAATTTATTACCATTGGCAAATTTAACATTTAAATGATTTAAGGATTGTCATTATTTTTAAAAAACGGTTTAAACAATCAAAAAAACTTTAACTCATACTACCCGCTGCCATTACTTTGGCAGCACCAAAAAACTGATCAATAATTCTTTGAACAAAAAGCCAAACACACCCAAGCCCAACACTAAAAACAGCATGATCATGCCGAATTTTCCGGCTTTTGACTCTTTGCCTAAATTCCACACAATAAAACCAAGAAAAATCACCAATACTGTCAGGCAAATTTTCAATGCCCATGCGGAAAATACCGCCTCATCCATAACCACTCCTTATGATTCTCACCAATTTTTCAGACGGCGCCGTTGCTTACAAAAGGCCGTCTGAAACAGAATAATCCGCACGTCAAGCACGTAAAGCCTGATTCAAATCATCAATCAAATCATCAATATATTCGAGGCCGACCGACAAACGCACCAAGCCTTGGCGGATACCGGCGGCAAGCTTGTCTTCCGGCGACATACGCGCGTGGGTGGTTGTCCACGGATGGGTAATGGTCGAGCGTACATCACCTAAGTTGGCCGTACGTGAAAATACATTCACACTGTCAATCACCTTCCAAGCCGCATCTTGGCCGGCCAGTTCGAAACCGACCACAATGCCGCCGCCGTTTTGCTGGCGCTCAACCAGTTCGCGCTGCGGATGGTCGGGCAAACCGGCGTAATATACCGCATTCACCTGTGGTTGCTGTTGCAGCCATTGCGCCACCTTCAACGCATTGTCGAATTGTTTTTCCATGCGGATGGAAAGCGTTTCAATACCGCTCAACAATTCAAACGAATTAAACGGCGAAATCGCCAAACCGCAAGAGTTGGCATATACCGCCACCTGATTCATCAAGGCTTCCGAACCGGACAACACACCGCCTGCCACGCGGCCGTGGCCGTCAATCGCTTTGGTTGCGGATTGCACGGAAATGTCAGCACCGCATTGCAAAGGTTGTTGGCCGAATGGCGACATCAAACTGTTATCCACCACCAGTAAAGCTTCGTTTTCGTGTGCCAACGCCGCCAAGGCCGGCAAATCAGCGACTTCACTCAAAGGGTTAGACGGTGTTTCCAAAAAAAACAGCTTGGTGTTACCCTTTACTGCTGCACGCCATTCGGCCACATCAACGGTCGACACATAGCTTACCTCGATACCGAAGCGCTGCACCACGGTATCGATAAAACCGACGGTCGTACCGAACAAACCGCGGCTGCAAATCACATGGTCGCCCGCACTCAAAAAAGTTAAAAATGCCGCCTGAATCGCCGACATACCGCTCGATGTCGCCACTGCGCGCTCAGCGCCTTCCAAAGCCGCCACGCGTTTTTCAAAAGCAGCAGTGGTCGGGTTGGCAGTACGGGTGTAGGTGAATCCTTTTACCTTTTTGGAAAACAAATCCGCCGCGTGCGCCGCACTTTCCCACATAAAACTACTGGTTAAAAACAATGCTTGGTTGTGTTCGTTGTAAGCGGTTTGCTCTTTGCCGGCGCGGATGGCCAAGGTTTGCGGGTGAAGCTTTTTCATCATGGTTGAATCCTGAATGTCCAAGGCCGTCTGAAAACGGAAATAAAAAAAGCAGCGTTGCGTCTGCTGTATCGGCCTTCATGTAATGTATTAATATTTTGCGCCTATTTTCATTGGGTTTCAAGAACAAAAACCATGCAAAATAAGATAGTCATTATTAAGCTAAAACTAAGATTATCCGTTCTATTTTTGAATAACTCAGGCCGTCTGAAAGCAATATAATTTCAGACGGCCTTAAACAATCATTGGTAAATCTTGCCGTTGTGTTTCAACCAGCCGTCAATATGCCGACCGTTGGGGTCATGGTGCGTCCAATGAATCACGCCGCCTTGTTCCGACCATTCATACACGCCATAGAAGCGGACGGTATCGCCTTTTTTCAAGCCTTTGATTTTATCCGCCAAATCGATATTGTGTGCCACCAATAAGGTTTGGCCGCCGGATAATTTCAAAATAAAGCGTTGATGACTCGAACCTTTGTTGTCATCAGGCAAGGTTTTTTTTACCACGCCCTCGCCTTCAATTTGCAGGTTGTTGCGTCGTTGTTCAAATGCGCGCTGCAACACGGCTTCGGCATTGGTGCTGCCCGTTGCACTGCCGGAACGTGTTTGATCTTGTGCAGACGGCCCTGACTGCGTTTGCCCCTGCTTCGGCTCTTGCGACGTATCCTGCCATTTCTGATAGCCGAAAAACGCCGCAGCGGCAACGACAATCCAAATCCATTTATTCATTCGGCTTACTTCTCACGCTTGTATTTCATTTCGTATTTCAAATCGGCCAGCACTTTTTTCACATTGTGATCGAGCAAATCCTCCACCAAAGCCGGCGCTTGTTCGTTTAAGGTTTGCTGCAAATTATAAGAGAGCAAAGCCATTTGTTTTTGCAGCGCCACGCGAATCATGCCGTTGACCGCATCGGTAACGTGCGGACGCATGCGCTTGATCAGGCGCTCGGCCAATTCTTGTTCGGAGATGCAAAACACTTCTCGGCGGCCGATGGCTTGCGGGTTCAATACATTGATGTTCACCACTACTTTTTGTTCGGGCACATCATCAAAGCCGTCTGAATGCTCGGTTTTATTCATATTTTCAGACGGCATGATGTCTTCGCTTTCGGTTTGCGGCTCGGGAAATTCAACGGTTTGGCGTTTCGGATTCAGCCACACGGTGCGGGTCGATTCGATGTGTTTCTCGGAAGCACGCATTTGCAACGCGTTTTGTGCGCTCAACCAGTTTTCCTGCAGTAGCACCATATCGTCAGTTTCGATGTCTTCATGCTGCGCTACTTCGGCATTGTGCTCTTCCTGCCATTTGCGCATGTATTCCCGCAATACCTTATCGCGCGATTTTTGGTCGAGTTCATAAGGTTTGTCGGCTTTGGCGGCAACATTTTGGCACGCATCTTTCGATTCGCGAATCAAGGGTGCGTGGGTGTAAGGCGCGTTAATCTGACGGGTTTGGCGCAATTGTTCCAACCGGCGCTCCCAGTTGAAATCGTTTTCCGTTTGTGATGAGGGATTTGGCTTTTTGGTATCCATTTTTATCTCGTTGCAATTTCCGTTTCGCAATCAAACCGCTTGATTTGCTATAATGCGACATTCTATCAGATTCCTAAGGAATAGACATGAGCGGCATTGAGCAACGATTAGAATTTTTGGAAGAGTCAAACGAAGTTTTGCGTATGCAGAATCACGTATTGGCAACCGCACTCAAAGGCTTGATTCGCGCCCTGCCCGGCGACACCGCTCAAGACGTGGTCGAATCCATCCAACTGGCCTTTGAAGATGCCTTGGCCGAACTCAGCTACCAAGACAGCCCGCACACAGATTTGTTCCACGATGTGACTTATGCCTTTTTCCGAGAAAAAGAGCGCTGATTCAAGCGGATAAACGGCAAAAAGTTTATGCTCCGCATTGCCCTGTCATGATAGACTTATGCTAAAATCGCGCTTTATTTTATTTAATTCCGATTCACCACACAGAGGAAACTCACCATGAACATGAAAAAATGGATGGCCGCAGCCATTGCCTGCTCGGCACTGACCTTGGTCGCATGCGGCGGCCAAAGCAAAGACACCACCGGCGCTGCACCTGCTGCTGCCGATCCAAATAAAGTATACCGCGTGGCCATGAATGCCGAATTCGCGCCATTCGAATCACGCGATGCCAACGGTAAAGTCGAAGGCTTCGACGTTGACTTGATGAATGTCATGGCCAAAGCCGGCAACTTCAAAATCGAATACAAACACCAGCCTTGGGAAAGCTTGTTCCCGGCGTTGAAAAATGGCGATGTGGACATCGTGATTTCGGGCGTAACCATCACCGATGAGCGTAAACAATCGATGGACTTTACTGATTCATATTTTGAAATTACCCAAGTGGTGTTGGTGCCGCAAGGTAAAACCATCTCCAATCCTGAAGACTTGAAAAACCTGAACAAAGTCGGCGTGGTAACCGGCCAAACTGGCGATTTCTCAGTATCTAAAATCTTAGGTAACGACAGCCCGAAAATCGCCCGCTTTGAAACCGTACCGTTGGTAGTCAAAGAATTGGAAAACGGCGGCTTGGATGCTGTGGTGAGTGACAGCGCTGTCATTGCCAACTATGTGAAAAACAATCCGACCAAAGGCATGGATTTTGTTACCCTGCCTGATTTCACTGTTGAAAACTACGGCATTGCTACCCGAAAAGGCGACGAAGCGACTGTTCAAATGCTGAACGACGCGCTGAAAAAAGTACGCGAGAGCGGCGAATACGATCAAATCAAAGCCAAATATTTTGCTGACGAAGCGAAGAAATAATTTGATTTAATGCGGTAAAATATAAATAAGGCCGTCTGAAATATAATATTTCAGACGGCCTTATTATTATTGCAAAATCGCTTAAGGTAAAATCAGAAGCAAATGGCATTTTCTGATAAACAGAGACTTTTGCAAAACCCATCTGAATACCAGAACATAATCGCCGTCATTCCCGCGCAGGCGGGAATCCATTTTTAAACATGACAAGCTATTGAATAAAATAGGTTTCTTAAATTCCAAGATAGATTCCCGCCTGCGCGGGAATGGCGGCATTTAGGGTTTTATTGGTAGTTCTTGAGGTTTTGCAAAGGTTTCGGCCTTTATTTTTTTCACTTCCAACTTAGCCACACCGCCCATATACGGCTTCAAGGCGGCAGGAATGTTGATGCTGCCGTCGGCGTTTTGATGGTTTTCCAAAACAGCAACCAAAGTGCGGCCAACTGCCAAACCTGAACCGTTTAACGTATGCACCAAGCGGTTTTTGCCGTTTTCGTCTTTGAAACGCGCTTTCATACGGCGCGCTTGGAAATCTTCGCAGTTGGAGCAGCTGGAAATCTCGCGGTAGGTATTTTGCGCCGGCACCCACACTTCCAAATCATACGTTTTGGTCGCACCAAAGCCCATGTCGCCGGTGCACAAGGTAATCACGCGGTAAGGCAGTTCTAAAGCCTTCAAGATATTCTCCGCATGGCCGACCATCTCTTCCAAAGCTTGGTAAGAATCTTCCGGGCGCACGATTTGCACCATTTCCACTTTGTCAAACTGGTGCTGGCGAATCAAACCACGCACGTCTTTGCCATACGCACCCGCTTCCGAACGGAAACACGGCGAATGCGCGGTCAGCTTCAGCGGCAATTCGCTTTCAGCCACGATGCTGTCGGCCACGGTATTCGTGAGCGTCACTTCCGCCGTCGGAATCAGGTATTGCGTTTTCTTGCCCTCATCGCCGCCACGGGTCACATGGAACAAATCTTCGGCAAATTTCGGCAACTGACCCGTGCCCTGCAAGGTTACGTCATCAACGATATACGGCGTGTAATGCTCGGTGTAGCCGTGTTGCAGCGTGTGCGTGTCCAACATAAATTGCGCCAATGCACGGTGCAAACGCGCGATTTGGGCTTTCATCACGGTAAAACGCGCACCCGACAAACGCGCGCCGCCTTCAAAATCCAAGCCGAGCGGTTCGCCCAAATCAACATGGTCTTTAATCTCAAAATCAAATTCGCGTGGCGTGCCTACTTTACGCACTTCTACGTTTTCAGTTTCGTCTTTACCCGCAGGCACACTCTCATGCGGCAGATTCGGGATGGTCAGCAACCAAGCGTCCAATTCCTGCTGCACTGCCTCCAAATCCTTGGCCGCCTGTTCCAAATCCACCTTAATTTGCGCCACCTGATCCATGGCCGCCTGAGCTTCATCATGTTTGCCCTGACCTTTGAGCGCACCGATTTGCTTGGAAATACTGTTGCGCGCCGCCTGCAATTCCTCAGCCTTAACCTGTACCGCCTTACGCTGCTCTTCCAAAGCCTGAAAACGCGCCGTGTCAAATTCATAACCACGCGCCGCCAAACGGGCCGCCACCGCATGGGTGCCATTACGCAAAAGTTGGATGTCTAACATGAATCTCTCTCAATAACTAAAAATATGAATAGTGGTATTGTAAACCAAATCCGAAGTATTTTCAGCAGCCTGAAAACGGTGTGAAACGGAAAGGCTGCCTGAAAATCCTGGGCTTAACCAAACAAAAACCAAAGCCCTGCTGAAACCAGCAGGGCTTTACAGCAGGGCTTTAATCGAAATCTGGCACGCCCACGGGGATTCGAACCCCGGTTGCCGCCGTGAAAGGGCAGTGTCCTAGGCCTCTAGACGATGGGCGCGTAACCGAAGGCGAAACTATACCGAAGCCGTTTTATACTGTCAACATAACCGCACGATTATTTTCATCAGGCCATGTTTTTCAGACGGCCTTTATCCATTTTTTCGGCTAAAATCTGTATAATGAGAGCGTTTTAAGGAAAGGAAAATCAGATGTGGTTTAAGCAAATCAGTTTTTACCCTGTTAACAAGGAAAAACTGCCTGAATTGGAGGCTTTGGCGGCTAAGCTGGGCGAAACGGAATTTACCCATTGCCAAGGTTTGGATTGGTTCAGCGAGGGCTTTGCCGCACCGGTTTCTTTCTCGCCGGAACTGGTTTTTCCGGCCGATTACACTTGGCGCGTGGCTTTGAAAAAAGAAGAGAAAGTCTTGCCTGCGGGTGTGATCCGCGATATTTTGGACGGCAAGGTTTTGGAAATCCAAAACAACGAAGGCCGCAATGTCGGCCGCAAGGAAAAGCAGGAATTGAAAGACATCATCACCGATGACCTGCTGCCGCGCGCGTTTACCCGTTCCAGCCGCACGCAGGCGGTATTGGATACGCGGCATGGTTACTTGCTGGTGAACAATGCTTCTTCTGCCAAAGCGGAAAACCTGTTGACCAAATTGCGCGAAGCCTTGGGCGGCTTGGAAGCGGGCCTGCCGGATACCAAGCAATCGCCTTCTTCGCTGATGACTTCTTGGCTGCTCGACGGGCATTGCGAAGGCGGTTTCGAGTTGGACAGCGATTGCGAACTCAAAGGCGTGGGCGATGTGGTACCGACGGTAAAAATATCCAAGCAGGATTTGACTGCGGATGAAGTGGTGCAGCACGTGAAAAACGGTAAAACCGTAACCCAGTTGGGCTTGGTGTGGCGCGAGCAGATTGCGTTTATCCTGACGCAGGATTTCACGCTCAAGCGCATTCAGTATTTGGATGTGTTGCAGGAAGAAGCGGAAAACAACGGCGATGATGCCGCCAGCCTGACTTTTGCTTCGCAAATTCTGATGACCGAAGCGCTCAGCACCATGCTGGAAGAATTGGTTTCTTATTTAGGCGGCTGGCAAGAATAATTTCAGACGGCCTGATAAACAGGCCGTCTGAAACCATTAAGGAGTGGTTTATGTTGAAATATTTAGCGTTTTTGCCTTTGGGCTTGGCATTGTGGCAACCGGTGCGTGCGGCAGTCATCGACCCTTACCAAATCAAGGGCTGCCGTTATGAAGGCGAGGTGGACAAAGCCAACACGCCGCACGGCAAAGGCACATGGGCCTGCCAAGACGGCCGCAGCTATCAAGGCCGGTTCAAAAACGGCCGCTTCGACGGCAGAGGTATTTATACCGTCAATGTCAGCAAGCATTTATTTTTAGAACCGTTTTCCGTCAACAGTACCCGCCTGAATAAAATGGTTTTGACCGGCCGATTCAAACAAGGCTTTGCCGAAGGGAGGTTCCAAGTGACGCAAAACAATGAACCGCTGTTTGTCATCACGTTTGACAAAGGTGTGATGAAAGATGTCAAACTCGCCAATCGGCCTAAGAAAAAATAGTGTCCGGACGGCCTCATCAACAAGGCCGTCTGAAAACTATACCGCTTACAAGGAATCAGCATGAGCATTAAATCAGACAAATGGATTCGCCGCATGAGCGAAGAACACGGCATGATTGAGCCGTTTGAGCCGAACCAAATCAAGGAAATCAACGGCCAGCGCATTATTTCCTACGGAACATCGAGCTACGGCTACGACATCCGCTGCGCCAACGAATTCAAAATTTTCACCAACATCAACAGCACCATCGTCGACCCGAAAAATTTCGACCCGAAAAACTTCGTCACCGTCGAAGACGATTGCTGCATCATTCCGCCAAACTCATTCGCCCTAGCGCGTACGGTGGAATATTTCCGCATTCCGCGCAATGTGTTGACCGTGTGCTTGGGCAAATCGACTTACGCCCGTTGCGGCATTATTGTCAACGTGACCCCGTTTGAGCCGGAATGGGAAGGCTATGTCACGCTGGAATTTTCCAACACCACCCCGCTTCCGGCCAAAATCTATGCCGGCGAAGGCGTGGCGCAAGTGTTGTTCTTTGAGAGTGACGAAGTATGCGAAACATCTTACAAGGACCGCAACGGCAAATACATGGGCCAAACCGGCGTGACCTTGCCAAAAACTTGATCTGCACTCAAATACAGTCGTTTAAAATAGAAATAAGACAAGGCGACAGCGGCCGCTATGTACACTCGGTATATATCGATACATATCCGTACATAAGGGAGCTGGCGCTGATTAGTTTTATTTCAAACGACTATACCCATCCAAAAAGCCGTCTGAAAATTTAGTTTTCAGACGGCTTTTTGGATTTTTTTTAAAGCTTATCGTGGCAAATGCGTCATCGGGTCAACAGCTTTACCGTTAATCCGCACTTCAAAATGCAGCTTTACCTGACCGCTGTCGGTGCTGCCCATATTGCCGATAGGCTGACCCGCACTCACGTTTTGGTCTTTTTGCACCAAAATATTGTCGTTATGCGCATAGGCGGTGATGGTTGAAGTGTTGTGGCTGATTAAAATCAATTTGCCATAGCCGCGCACACCTTCACCGACGTAAATCACCTGACCGGCCGCAGCGGCTTTCACGGTTTGGCCGCGATAACCTGAAATATCGATGCCTTTGTTGGTGACGCCGTTATAACGCTGGATAATGCTGTTGCTGCCGTTATCCGCCGGCCATTGCAACTGCAGGCGGTTGACCGGCATAACCGAACGTGAAGCTGAAGGATTAGCGGCGGCATTACGGCGCACACGCAAAACTTGCCCGACTTCAATCTTGGAAGAATTAGGCAAATTGTTCCAAGCGGCCAAAGTTTGCACGTTTTGGCCGTAACGTTTGGCGATGCGGTATAAGGTATCGCCGGCTTGAACGCGGTAATAGCCTTCCGGCACCGGTTTGGTTTGATTGGAAGCGCAGGCGGTAAGCAGCGCCATCATGCCGGTAAACAAAATCGTTTTGCAGTGGGTTGAGATGATAATTTGTGTGTTCATAAGGCATAAGGATACCAAATCTGCCGTTTATCCGCCATGTGGGGATTAGCGGATAATGCCGGCATGACGTTTACCGGCATGTTTGCCCAAAATATTTGTAGGCCGTCTGAAATACCGTTCAGACGGCCTTTTCATAAAACAAGCCATTTCAAAAACCTAGGCAAACACAAAAAATTTAAACGCAATCATGCCTGCCTAAAGCTGAGTTTTTAACATTCTGTTTACTTACTTTTACTGCTACATAAGCTTACTCGTTTTCACATTTTGCTACCTTGAAAGGCAGCGCAAACACCTTTATGTTAATATCTCAAACTAACGCTACAATCCATAAGGAACAACCATGCAATTTTTAGGTATCGGCTTTTTGGTACTGATCTTTTTAGAAATCATGTCGATTGTTTGGGTTGCCGATTGGCTCGGCGGCGGCCTGACATTTTTGCTGATGATTGCCAACTTTGCACTCGGCGTTTTCATGTTACGCCGCACCGGTATGTCGGGCGTATTATTGGCAGGAGCGACCATGCGCAGCGGCAAAGACATTTCCATGTATCAGCTTTTGTGGCCGATTCGTTTTGCATTGGCCGGTTTGCTGCTGATGAGCCCGGGCTTTGCGTCTATGCTTGTTGCACTGATTTTGTTGCTGCCGATTAAGGGCAAACCGATTGCCGATATGAGCGTGCATACCGCCACTTTCGATCCCAACCGCGCACAAAATCCGTTTACCCAACAATCAACCCAGCCAAGAGACGACGACATCATCGATGCCGAATACACCACCGTCACCCGCGTTGATCCGCGCAGTAAAAACAAAGATTTTATCGAACACAAACCCGATTAATCTGCCCCATCCCAAACAGGCCGTCTGAAAATGAATAATTTTTTCAGACGGCCTGTCTATTTACAAGGCGGCAATGTTATACTTAGGCGGTTATTGATTTGCATTCAGGCGCTGCGTTTGGGCGCCTGAGCTTGAACACGAGAACAAGATGAGCAGAATCCAGCAAACCTTTGCCGATTTAAACGGTGCCAAAGCCCTGATTCCCTATATTACCGCCGGCGACCCCGATACAGATACCACGCTTGCGCTGATGCACAGCTTGGTGGAAAACGGCGCCGATATTTTAGAATTGGGCGTGCCTTTCTCCGACCCGATGGCCGATGGCCCAACCATTCAACGCGCCGCCGAACGCGCTTTGAAAAACCATGTTTCGCTGAAAGATGTATTGAACGTGGTGCGCCGTTTCCGTGAACAAAACAGCCGCACGCCGGTGGTCTTGATGGGTTATCTCAACCCGGTTCACAAAATGGGCTATGAAACCTTTGCCCAAGCGGCCGCCGAAGCCGGTGTGGATGGCGTGTTAACCGTGGACTCGCCGGTTGAAACCATCAATCCGCTGCAAAAAGCGCTGGAATCACGCGACATCGACTGCATTTTCCTGGTTGCCCCAACCACCACCGAAGCACGCATTCAAACCATCGCCAAGTTGGCCGGCGGCTTCGTGTATTACGTTTCCTTAAAAGGCGTCACCGGTGCGGCCAGCTTGGATACTGATGAAGTTTCGCGTAAAATAGAGCTTTTGCGTAAATATATCGATATCCCTATTGGCGTCGGCTTTGGTATCAACAATGCCGAGAGCGCCCGCAAAATCGGTGCCGTTGCCGATGCCGTCATTGTCGGCAGCCGCATCGTCAAAGAAATCGAAGACAACACAGGCCTCGAAGCGGAAGCGGTCGGCCTGTTGGTGAAAGAACTGAAAGACGCCATCCGTTAAGCCGGACAATCTGCCTGAATATGACAAGGCCGTCTGAAACATTCCTTAGGAGTCATCCATGAGTTGGTTAGATAAAATCCTGCCACCCAAGATTAAACGCGACGGTGCCGAAAGTGCATCTTCTACCGTGCCGGAAGGCTTGTGGCACAAATGCCCTTCTTGCTCCGCAACTATTTACTCTTCTGAGCTGAAACAAAACGATATGGTCTGCACCAAGTGCAACTACCACAATCCTTTGTCTGCCCGCGAACGCTTAAACCTGCTGTTGGATGAAAACGGCCGTGAAGAAATCGGCGCACATGTCAAACCAACCGATGCGCTGAAATTTAAAGACAGCAAAAAATACCCTGACCGCCTGAGCGCCGCGAAAAAACAAACCGGCGAAGACGATGCCATGGTGGTTATGAAAGGCACCATGAACGGCTTGCCGGTGGTGATTGCCACCTTTGAATTCCGCTTTATCGGCGGCTCGATGGGGTCGGTTGTGGGTGAACGCTTTGTCCAAGGCGTGCGCCGCGCCGTGGCTGACAATTGCCCATTTATCTGTGTGTCCGCTTCGGGCGGCGCGCGTATGCAGGAAGGCGTCAACTCATTGATGCAAATGACCAAAACCAGCGCCGCACTTCATTTGCTGACTGAAAAAAGCCTACCGTTTATTTCCGTATTGACCGACCCGACCATGGGCGGCGTATCGGCCAGTTTTGCCTTCTTGGGCGATGTGGTTTTGGCCGAGCCGAACGCCTTAATCGGCTTTGCCGGCCCACGCGTGATTGAACAAACCGTGCGTGAAACCTTACCGGAGGGCTTCCAACGCGCTGAATTCTTGCTGGAAAAAGGTGCGATTGACCAAATCGTTGACCGCCGCGACATGAAACAACGCCTCTGCGATTTGATTACGTTATTGACTCATCGCGGTAAAATCACCGCCGCTTAATTGGTTGCCATCATAAAAGGCCGTCTGAAAATCATGAAAATAATCAAATGGTTTTCAGACGGCCTTTATACTGTATGAATCAACTACAGCAAAGCGCGGATATCTTGTTCGATTTCAGACGGCTTCACGCTCGGAGCAAACCGTGCCACAACTTCACCATTGCGGTTTACCAAAAATTTTGTGAAATTCCATTTAATGTCGCTGCCTTCACGCTTCTCACCGATCGAAGCCAGCTTCAGCAGTAAATCTTTGAATACATGATTGCCCTTGTCTTCCGTTTTTTCAGATTTGAGATAGACATATAAAGGCGCGGCATTTTCGCCATTGACATCAATCTTATCGAAAATCTTAAATTTCGTGCCGAACTTCATTTGGCAAACTTGGGCAATTTCGCTGCTGCTTTCCGGCGCCTGTTCGCGGAATTGGTTGCATGGAAAATCTAAAATTTCCAAGCCTTGTTCGGCATATTGCGCATAGAGCTGCTGCAATTCTTCATATTGCGGTGTCAAACCGCAACGGGTGGCAGTATTCACAATCAACAATACTTTGCCTTTGTAATCACTCAAACTCACTTCCTGACCTTGGGTGTCTTTCACCACGAAATCGTACACTTTCATCTTACACTCCTTGATTGATATGGCTTCACTATAAGGCCGTCTGAAAAGAAACACAAGTTTCAGACGGCCTCCATAATAAAAAAACACCGCTTTAAAAGCGGTGTTTTCAAATGCATAAAGATTATTTACGCAGACCCAAACGAGTAATTACGTTACGGTAAGTTTCAGGTTTGGTACGACGCAAGTAAGTCAACAGGCGACGACGCGCGCTCACCATTTTCAACAAACCGCGACGGCTGTGGTGGTCTTTAGGGTTGGCTTTGAAATGAGGAGTCAAGTCGTTGATGCGGAAAGTCAACAATGCAACTTGTACTTCAGAAGAGCCGGTATCGCCTTCTTTACGTTGGAAATCTTTAACGATTTGCGCTTTTTGTTCTACGGTCAATGCCATGATGGAATACTCCAAAAATAAAAAGAACCTTTAAGGTTCGGACAAGTTTGCCAAGCCGAAACTGATGCAAACTCCTGATATCTTTTTCAAAGATGGCTGAATTATGCCATATTTCGGATAATGTTGCACGTTCTAATTGCAACTTTGCTGCTTTAGCGACAAAAAAGTGGCGATGCCTTACGACATCGCCCAAGCTGCTTTGGTGATATAAAACGCCAAAAAACCTTTATTTCGCTGACGCGGCGCAGCGGAAACCTAAATTATGCAAACCGTATTTGGATTGCAGGCTGGTGCGGATACCGAAGCGCAAGAATGCGGCATAGTTGGTCGGATCGGTCGAGCCCAAAGAGGCTCCGCTACAGAACATGGAGCTGTCTGCCGAACCGGAATTCAACAGACTGCTGTTGAAATCTTCCGTCCATTCCCAAATCAGGCCGTGCATATCGTGCAAGCCATAATAATTGGGTTTCCCCATACCGACATTACGCAAGCCGTTGCGACCGCCATCGGCATACCAATCTAAGATAGTGCGGTTGTAGCTTTCTTCGCTGGAGCCGTTTTTCTGGGTGGCCGATGCCAAGCCCGCCAATTCCCATTCATCGATGGTCGGCAGGCGTTTGCCTTGTGCGGTACAGTAGGCATTAGCGGCAAACCATGATACATTGGTTACAGGATGTTTCATTTCATTGGGTTTAGGTGCGTAGGTATTGCTGCCGGTTTGGTTCCAATGTTTCAAATAAGTCGGCTCAACTTGTTTTTTATTGGCCCTGCCTTTTTGCCATTGCGGATGCTTTTTCACAAATTCGGCAAATTCGGCATTGGTAACCGGATATTTGTCGATTTTGAATGATTTGACATGAATCATCGGAGTATCTTTTTTCAGATACAGCGGACGATAGCTGCCCGCTTCAATGGTGGCCATTTCAACCACCATTGCGTTGCCACAGATCAATAAGTTCATAACAAATAGTGAAATGGTTTTCATGATGTGTGCCCTTATGATTATGACGCAAATTTATTTTTCAGACGGTATATTTGTAATCAGACCGCCTGAAAAATAAACCTAAGGTGTGACAGGCCGTCTGAAAAAATTTCAGACGGCCTGAAACTGAGTTTATTTATTTTTGATTTCAGCGACTTCGGCAGCAGATACTTGACCGCCGTTATTACCGAAGCTATTCAAAACATAGGTCACCACATTGGCAATGTCTTGATCGCTCAAAGGCACGGCAGGCATCACGCCGTTGTAGTCTTTGCCGTTCACTTTAATCGCACCGTTCACGCCTTTGGTAACAGCATGAACCAATTTGGTATTGTCTTTGGCAAAGTAATCCGATTTTTCCAATGGTGGGAATGTACCTTCTACGCCCTTACCTTCGGCACCGTGACATGCCATACAATTGGAATCATAAACAGCCTTACCCAACTTGATCTGCTCGTCTTGCGACAATTCGGCTGCGGTGGCAGGCGCAGGTTCGGCTTCGGCGGCCAATGCTGGTTCAGCAGCGGGCGCAGGGACTCCGACGGATGCCGGTGCTTCAGCGGCAGACTGCCCGGCAGGATCGGCTTCAGCAGATTCAGGGATTTCGGCTACAGGCGAGGTTTCTGCCAGCTTTTCGGCAGCAGGTTCAGAACCGGAACAGGCTGCCAATACGAATACGGATGTCAATAAGGCTGCGATGGTTCGGCATTTCATGATGGTATTCATGGTATTCCTTTTGCGTTAACACGCTGTATTGTTATATTTTTATGTAATAAACCACCGTTATCCTAGTTTGAGCCAAGATAACAGTGGCTTTTTTTATTACTTTACTGCTTTCAGTATATTAGTAAGCATTTTTCGATGCAGAAGCTTCGGCCGCTGGAGCAGAAGCTGTAGCGGCTACAGATGCATCAGCAGGTTTGTACTCAGTATCACTCATTTTTTTGGTCATTATTTCCGGGTTTTCTTCACCCTCTACTTTCAATTGGCCCAACGCACCTTTGTTGAATGCACGGAAGATAGAGTGGTCAACCAAAGTGTAGCTTCCCGGGATATCCACTTTAAATTCTACGATTGCGGAACCACCGGCAGGAACGATGGTGCTTTGTACGTTTTCGTTAATCAGCTTACCGCCTTCAACATATACTTTGTCGAAGATTTCGCCGATTACGTGGAATGAAGACACCAAGTTAGGACCGCCGTTACCTACGTACATACGCACGGTTTCACCAGCTTTGGCTTTCAATGCATTGTCACCGGCAATCGCGCCAACGTGACCATTGAATACCACGTATTCAGGTTGTTCTTTAACTGCTTTGTCCATATCGAAGGCTTGCAGACCTTGGGCGCCATATTTGCCTTTGGTGTAGAAGTCACCTTGAACAATGTAGAACTCTTTATCTACTTTTGGCAAACCTTCTTTAGGCTCAACCAAAATCAAACCATACATACCGTTGGCGATGTGCATGCCCACAGGGGCAACCGCACAGTGGTAAATGTACAGACCGGCTTGCAATGCTTTGAAGCTAAAGGTTGAAGTGCGGCCGGGTGCGGTAAAGGTCGCTTCAGCACCGCCACCTTGGCCAGTTGCTGCGTGGAAGTCGACGTTATGCGGTACAGTAGAAGAAGGATGGTTGGAAAATTCCACTTCTACCGTATCGCCTTCGCGCACACGAATCATTTGACCAGGAACGTCGCCGTTGAATGTCCAGTAGCGGTAATCCACACCGTCAGCCATTTTCATGGTTTTTTCTACGGTTTCCATTTTCACACGGACTTTAGCAGGATGATCGCGATCGATTGCAGGTGGTACTTCAGGTGCATGAGTCACGATTGCATCAATTACCGGCAGTTCACCAGCAGGAGTTTCGGCAGCAGCAGATTGCTCAGCAGTTGAAGCGGCAGGTGCAGAAGCTTCAGCAGTGGCAGCCGGTTGTTCGGCCGGTTTTTCCGCTGCTTGCTGACCGCAAGCAGCCAAAGCGAATACAGAAGCAATAATTGCAGCTAAGGCTTGGCGTTTCATAGTGATTTCCTTTTTTTGAAGAAATGTTAATTGGCTTGTTGTTTGAGCTCATTATGTAGCTTTATGAATTTACGTATCTTGACTTAAATCAATTAATTCATAAAATATGTATTTTTTTAATCAAAATTTCATGTTCAGTTGCTACTTTTTTGCACTTAAGCCATGAATATTAAGACCTAATTTTCGATAGTTTCTTCCTAGACATTTCCTGAAAAACTACCTAAAACACTTTATATTTAACTTATATCAAGATTTTAATGATAAATAAGCATAGAAAACGTTTTACTAAAATACAAATCATGCTACAATCTTTAACATTCATATTTTATGAATTAAATAAGCCATTTACCATTTACCAAAACAAGGAGTACTAAAATGGGACAGTACAAGAAACTTTGGCTACTGCTGATTGCAGTGCTGACAGTCTGTTTCACCATTCTTGGTTATATGGGTAGCGAGATCTATAAAAAAGCACCTCCTTACCCTGAACAAGTCGTTACCAGTTCCGGCAAAGTGTTGATGACCAAAGATGACATTCTCGCCGGCCAATCCGCTTGGCAAACCACCGGCGGTATGGAAGTCGGTTCTGTATTGGGTCATGGTGCATACCAAGCGCCTGACTGGACTGCTGACTGGCTGCACCGTGAGCTTGTAGCATGGTTAGACTTGACTGCCCAAGCCGATTACGGCAAAAAATTCGATGAATTGACCGCTGAAGAGCAAGCTGTGTTGAAAACCCGTGTTCAAGATGAATACCGTGTTCAAAGCGCAATAAAAGAAGACGGTTCGGTAGTCATCAGCGATACGCGTGCAAAAGCCATCGAAACCATTCTGCCTTACTACCATGGCGTTTACGGCGACGATCCTGCCCTGCAAACTACCCGTGAACACTTTGCAATGAAAAACAACACATTGCCAAGTGAAGAAGCGCGTGAAAAATTGTTTAACTTCTTCTTCTGGACTGCATGGTCTTCTTCGACCAACCGTCCCGGCGAAGTCTTTACCTATACCAACAACTGGCCGCACGAGCCTTTGGTCAACAATGTGCCGACTACTGAAAACTATATGTGGTCGTTCACCAGTATCGTTCTGTTGCTGTTGGGTATCGGCTTGCTGATGTGGGGGTACTCGTTCCTGACCAAACATGAAGAAGTGGAAATCCCGACTGAAGATCCGGTAGCGAAAATTGCGCTGACCCCTTCTCAAAAAGCCTTGGGTAAATATGTATTCCTGACTGTTGCATTGTTCTGTGCACAAGTGTTATTAGGCGGTTTGACTGCGCACTATACCGTTGAAGGTCAAGGTTTCTATGGCATTGATAAAGCGTTGGGTATTGAAATTTCCGACTGGCTGCCTTACTCGCTGACCCGTACTTGGCACATCCAATCGGCAATTTTCTGGATTGCCACAGGCTTCCTGACTGCCGGTTTGTTCTTGGCACCAATCGTCAACGGTGGTAAAGACCCTAAATTCCAAGTAGCAGGCGTTAACTTCCTGTATATCGCCCTGTTTATCGTGGTAGTCGGTTCATACGCCGGTAACTTCTTCGCCTTGTCACACATCATGCCGCCTGAATTGAACTTCTGGTTCGGCCACCAAGGCTATGAATACTTAGATTTAGGCCGTTTCTGGCAGCTCTTGCTGATGGTCGGCTTGCTGTTGTGGCTGTTCCTGATGTTGCGTTGTACCGTAAATGCCTTCCGCGAAAAAGGCACCGACAAAAACTTGCTGGCGATTTTCGTAGCATCTATGGTTGGTGTGGGTGTGTTCTACGCACCGGGCTTGTTCTACGGTGAAAAATCTCCGATCGCCGTGATGGAATACTGGCGCTGGTGGGTGGTTCACTTGTGGGTAGAAGGCTTCTTTGAAGTATTTGCCACTGCCGCATTTTCGTTCATTTTCTACAACATGGGCTTCGTACGCCGCAGCACAGCCACTGCCTCTACTCTGGCCGCTGCCGCCATCTTCATGATGGGTGGTATCCCAGGTACCCTGCACCACTTGTACTTTACCGGTTCGACTTCTGCCTCTATGGCCATCGGCGCATGTTTCTCTGCATTGGAAGTAGTACCTTTAGTATTACTGGGTCGTGAAGCTTATGAACATTGGTCTTACCAAAACACTACCGAATGGGCAAAACGCCTGCGTTGGCCGCTGATGTGTTTCGTTGCCGTGGCATTCTGGAACATGATCGGTGCCGGTGTGTTCGGCTTCCTGATTAACCCGCCGATTTCATTGTTCTACATCCAAGGTCTGAACACTACTGCAGTTCACGCACACGCGGCTTTGTTCGGCGTATATGGCTTCTTGGCACTGGGCTTCGTATTACTGGTAGCCCGTTACATCAAACCTGAAGTGCAATTCGACGACAAATTGATGTCTTGGGGATTCTGGTTGCTCAACGGCGGTTTGGTCGGCATGATTGTCATCAGCCTGTTGCCGATTGGCGCCATCCAAGCTTGGGCTTCTGTATCACAGGGTTTGTGGTATGCCCGTAGCGAAGAATTCCTGCAAATGGAGCTCTTGGATACCTTGCGCTGGGTTCGTACAGCTGCTGACTTGGTGTTTATCGGCGGTGCGTTCTGTGTCGCCTGGCAAGCCACCAAAATGGTATTCAGTCGCAGCAAATAATGTTTGATTGCTGACTTTAAAGGCCGTCTGAAATATTTCAGACGGCCTTTTACATACTTACTTTCAGAAACCCCTACCCATCACTTTACTCGTTAAACTCATTCCTTTGCGCAGAAACCGACAATTTTTCAGACGGCTTTTCTGCTATAATGCCCCCTATTCCAACCCTTCCGGCGACATCATCATGTTTACCCAAGCAGCCAAAGAGCTCTCTACCATCCGCGACGTTTTGCGCTTTGCCGTCAGCCGCTTTAACGATGCCGAGCTTTTCTTCGGCCACGGCTCCGACAATGCACACGACGAAGCTGCTTATCTGATTTTACACACGCTGAATTTACCGCTCGACACGCTGGATCCTTACCTCAATGCCAAGCTGTTACAAACCGAAAAAGAAGAAGTATTAGCACTCATCGAACGCCGCGTCACTGAGCGCCTGCCGGTTGCCTACCTGACCAATCAAGCATGGCAAGGGGATTTTGACTTTTACGTTGACGAACGCGTTATCGTGCCGCGTTCTTTTATCTATGAATTACTGGGCGACTCGCTCACCCCTTGGATTGAGTACCCCGAATTGGTCAATCGTGCACTCGATCTCTGCACCGGCAGCGCCTGCTTGGCCATTCAAATGGCCCATCATTACCCTGTCGCTGAAATTGATGCCGTCGATTTAAGCTTGGACGCACTCGAAGTCGCCGCCATCAATGTTGAAGAATACGGCTTAGAAGACCGAATCAGCCTGATTCACACTGACTTATTCGAAGGTTTGGAAGGCACATACGACTTAATCGTTTCCAATCCGCCATACGTTGATGCCGAATCCGTCGACACCCTGCCCGACGAATACCTGCACGAACCGGAATTAGCACTCGGCAGCGGCCAAGACGGCTTGGATGCCACCCGAGAAATTATTTTACAAGCCGCCAAATTCCTCAATCCGAAAGGCGTGTTACTGGTCGAAATCGGCCACAACCGCGATGCGCTTGAAGCCGCCTACCCTGAACTGCCATTTACCTGGCTCGAAACCAGCGGTGGGGACGGTTTCGTCTTCCTGCTGACCCGTGAACAACTGTTGGGCGAAGAATAAGGTTCAACATACAACAAGGCCGTCTGAAACGGTAAACTGTCCCCCAACACTTGAACAAGTTAAGAATCCTCCCCAAACGGCCTTTTCAAGCTGGGTTTTGTAGCCGACAGAACTCAGCTTTTTTCAGTTTAAGCTCATCCGTTCATGATTGTAGTAGTCATGAATGTCATCATCTATGTCCTCTATCAGCCTGCCACCGATAGCATAACTTCTTGATAGAAGCTCTCCGTTTTCAGCGCTCCCAAGCAACTTTCCATCGGCGCATTTTCCCAACGTGTCTTTGCGCGACATGCTTTGCACCATTCCTTTCCCTGTCGGTGCAGCCTTTCTCTACCCTCATATCACGCCAGTCTTCAATCGGTTCCGCTTGTTTTTTCGTGATCAGGTTTGCCGGTGATAAATGGTTTTTTGGTTTGATCTTCACAGAGACAGTCTGCAGATGTTGAAGTGCGGTGATACCGCCTTGCCGATAGGTGGCTACCCAACGGCACAGGTGGGTGCGTGAGACGTTAAAGTGTCATGTGGTGCGCTGTTGGCTGTGTATTTTGGTGGTATGGAGTACGGCTCGGTATTTGAAGTCTAGTGTATATTTGAGCATAAGAAAACTGCACCTTTTAAAGTTGGCGGGAGTATCCAACTTTTGGGGGCAGTTCAAAAAATAGGCGGTAGGCGCTCTACCATATATTCATATTCAGCCGATCTTTGCTTATCCAGTTTAGCCGTATTTTGACCTTTGGCCCGATGGGTAAAACTGCCTGTTTGTTATTTCAAATTAATCAACAAATAGAGTGTATTTCTAAAAATTTGGCAAGCTTAGACAATTTTGCTGATATTTGGGCATTGTTAATAATAACTTAATGCTTTATTTCGTAATTAAATAGAATATGCCATTTTTTGATCTGAAAAAGATAGGATATTGCGTTAACTTACTTGATACAACCCTTACTTATTTATTCAATCTCAAACCCATCTTGATCCCACAGGGTCTTTTTCACCAATTGATCATTTTGATACACGGCTTCTGATTTTTTCGATCCGTCTTCATACCAATCCAACACAATCCCGTTACGGCGCCCGTTTCTAAACGACATCTCGGTCAACAACCGGCCAGACTCATCCCAACTGAGCATTTCCACCGGTTGATCGTTTACCATCCACATTTCAGTTTTCAAGTTGCCATCGGCATACCATTGTTTCCAATAGCCGTTGGCTTTATCGTTTTTAAACTGGATTTCGCTCTCTTTATTGCCGTTGCGGTAATAACGTGCGCCGACACCGTTGCTCAAACCGTTTAAATAAGGCATCACTGCTGATTTTTTACCATTCGGATACCAGTTGATCCATTCGCCATTAGGCTTGCCGTTACGGTAACTGCCAACCATTTTTTTCTGGCCGTTGAAATGCCATAAAGTCAATGTGCCATTTTCCAACACCGGCACAAACACTTTAATCTGACTGGTTTGCACCTGATAAGGCTCGGAATACTTTTTCATTGATGGATAATAGAAATCCTGCACCTGTGCCAAACCGGCGTTGACTTTATACTGACGTACATAAGCCACTGACGACATGGTCGCAGTAATTTTACCTTGCTGATTGAAATATACAGAATGAGTTTGCGCCCAGGCTGTCGTTGATACGACGCTCACCGTTACCGCCACCAAACCCATTGTCAAAATCCGGTTCATTTTCATTATCCATAGAAAGTTTGGCACTACTGCAACCAGCCTTCATTTATTTACATGCTTGACTATCATGCGATATTCAGAAATCAAGTATTGTTTTGCAATTTAACTATTATAAAACAAAGTATCTATATTTGTTAAATACAATATTTTTATTGTTGGTCAAGGCGATTTTGGATAAGTGCAAATAAATTCATTAAAATGATAATGGAATAACCTGATTTTTAAACCGATAAATCCAACATAAGCAAGGCCGTCTGAAATTGCAACCATTTAATCCAAGTCATAAAAAAACCGCCCTGTATTTACAGGACGGTTGATGGTTTAGGCCAATCTTTTCAGGCGGCCTTACTTATTCAATTCATTGGCCAAATACAACCAAGTTTCAATCACGGTATCCGGGTTCAAAGACACGCTTTCGATGCCTTCTTCAACCAACCATTTGGCGAAATCAGGATGATCTGACGGACCTTGGCCGCAAATACCGACGTATTTGTTTTGCTTGCGGCAGGCAGAAATCGCCAAGTGCAGCATCACTTTCACGGCAGGGTTGCGTTCATCGAAAGTGGTTGCAATCGGGCCGCCGCTGTCACGGTCCACACCCAAAGTTAATTGTGTCATGTCGTTAGAACCGATTGAGAAGCCGTCGAAGTATTGCAGGAATTGCTCGGCCAACAATGCGTTGCTTGGTACTTCGCACATCATGATCAAACGCAGACCGTTTTTACCGCGCTCTAAGCCGTTTTCTTTCAAAGCTTTAATTACGGCTTCGGCTTCGCTCAACGTGCGCACGAACGGAATCATGATTTCAACGTTGGTCAAACCCATCTCATCGCGAACGCGTTTCAGTGCTTTACATTCCAGCGCGAAACATTCGGCAAAATCTTCCGACACATAACGTGCGGCACCACGGAAGCCAAGCATTGGGTTTTCTTCGTGCGGCTCGTATTTTTCACCGCCGACCAAACCGGCATACTCGTTAGATTTGAAATCGGACATACGCACGATGGTTTTGCGTGGGTAAACCGAAGCAGCCAATGTGGCCACGCCTTCGGCGATTTTATCCACGTAGAAATCAACCGGAGAAGCGTAACCGACAATGCGGCGGCTGATTTCGGCTTTCAATTCGTCATCTTGGCTGTCAAATTCGAGCAAGGCTTGCGGGTGGATACCGATTTGTCGGTTAATGATGAATTCCATGCGCGCCAAACCAATTCCTTCGCTCGGCAGGCTGGAAAAGCTGAACGCCAATTCAGGATTGCCGACGTTCATCATCACTTTTACCGGCGCTTTCGGCATATTGTCCAACGCCACGTCGGTTACGTTCACATCCAGCAAACCGGCGTAAATCAAACCGGTGTCGCCTTCGGCACAAGATACGGTCACTTCTTGGCCTTCTTGCAGCAATTCGGTGGCATTACCGCAACCTACTACCGCAGGAATACCCAATTCGCGCGCAATAATCGCCGCGTGACAAGTACGGCCGCCACGGTTGGTCACAATCGCAGAAGCGCGTTTCATTACCGGTTCCCAATCCGGATCGGTCATGTCGGTAACCAATACGTCACCGGCTTCCACGCTTTCCATTTGCGAAGAATCTTTGACCAAGCGCACTTTGCCTTGACCGACTTTTTGGCCAATAGCGCGTCCTTCAGCCAATACTTGTTTGTCGCCGTTGATGGTGTAACGACGCAGGCTGCGGGTGCTGTCTTCTTGAGATTTAACGGTTTCCGGGCGGGCTTGCAGGATATACAGCTTACCATCGATACCGTCACGACCCCATTCGATATCCATCGGGCGGCCATAGTGTTTTTCAATGGTCAGTGCGTAGTGTGCCAACTCGGTTACTTCTTCATCGGTAATCGAAAAGCGGTTGCGATCCTCTTCCGGCACGTCGATGTTGGTCACAGATTTACCGGCTTCGGCTTTATCGGTAAAAATCATCTTGATTTGCTTAGAACCCATGGTCTTACGCAAAATCGCCGGTTTACCTTGTTTTAAAGTCGGTTTGAATACGTAGAACTCATCAGGATTCACCGCACCTTGTACGACGTTTTCACCCAAACCGTAAGACGAAGTCACGAATACCACTTGATCGTAACCTGATTCGGTATCGATACTGAACATTACGCCTGAAGCGCCGCTGTCTGAGCGCACCATGCGTTGAACACCGGCAGACAAGGCCACGATGTCGTGTTCAAACCCTTTGTGTACGCGGTAAGAAATGGCGCGGTCGTTGTAAAGTGAAGCAAATACATGGTGCATGGCTTCTTTTACATTTTCCAAACCATTGATATTCAGGAATGTTTCTTGCTGGCCGGCAAATGAAGCGTCTGGTAAGTCTTCTGCGGTTGCAGATGAACGAACGGCTACAGAGATATCCGCAGTGCCGGCATCGGCAACCATTTTGTTCCAAGCTTCTTCAATTTCGGCATTGAGCTGTTCAGGAAACGGTGTATCCAAAATCCATTGGCGGATTTCTTTGCCGACACGCGCCAGCTCGGCCACATCTTCAACATCCAACTCAGCCAATGCAGCAGAGATACGGTCACTCAAGCCCTCGTGTGCCAAGAAAGCACGGTATGCGTCGGCCGTGGTGGCGAAGCCGCCCGGTACGCGTACGCCTTTTTCAGTCAACTGACTGATCATTTCACCCAAAGAAGCATTTTTACCACCTACGCTTTCAACGTCGGTCATGCGTAAGTTTTCAAACCAAATCACATAGTTTGCTGCCATTTTTCATCCAATTCGTATTATGTTAAAAAAGAAATGAATCTGCCCGTTAATTCTAAGACATTCAAACTATTCCTGTCATGCATTTTATACTTCAAAAACGCTTCAGGCCGTCTGAAAAATTGCGGGTTACATCGATGTAGCGAAATGAAATCAATTTATCATAAACGAATCAAAATAGCTTATACCCTTGTAAAATATAGGGTTTAAAACAAATTAATGAAATTACGGCACCTCTGTTAATCATATAAATTGGCATAAAATTCCAAAAAAACAATTTTTTCCTACAAAAAATTGGTATTTTAACTTTATTTAATTTTGTTGTAATTCTTTGTAGCTTGGAACGATTTGCTTTATTGCGGCCATGTCTCTTGCTATTATCTTGCTATATATAATAAGTTTATATCTTGTACATTTATTCATTAGAGAGAAACGTATGCCCCAACCCCGCCATATCTTTTATATTTCCGACCGCACCGGCCTGACCGCCG
>NZ_JBHSPY010000022.1:0-36864 GCF_042658245.1 Neisseria weixii | reverse complement strand
GAAAGCGGTGTGCCTGAACCTGCCAAAGGCAGCCGGCAGGCTTCGTGTGCCTGCTGCTGCCTGAAAAGGGCAACGGGCACCCCGATAAAGGGGCTGACTGGGGGAAATACGGACGGGAAACACGTCTGAAAATGAAAAAACGGTTACTTAATTGTTCAGGTAACCGTTTGGATGGGATGGCCGGTATTTCGCAAAGGTCTCGGCCTTTTTATTGAATTTTAAGGTTGATAAATGCTGCAATCTTGATCTGTGCCTTTGAAAAAAGCATCGTCAGTGTCACATGAACTGGCCGAACGTTCGCAGATAAAAGTCGTCAGCGATTCATCGATTTTCAATACGCGCGGTTCGTTTTGGCTATCGAAGGCAACAGCTTTCAATGTGAATTTTCCATCGTGAGCGCCTCGGGCATTGTTGTTGGGGCGTATGCAGAATTTGTCGGTAGCGGTAATGGGTAATGCAGGCCAGGTGGTTGAAGTTTGTTTGAAGGAGCCTTTTTGCTGGTAAAAACGCTCCATAAATTGACCGTTTTGTACCAACGCAGCTTGTGCAGCACGTAAATCTGCTTTTTTAATATAGATTTGATAAGCAGGATAGGCGACGGCAGCCAAGATGCCCAGCATAGCGATGACAATTAAAAGCTGAACGAGAGAAAAGCCGGATTGTGAAAATCGCATATATATAATTACCAATAAAATGTTTACTCAAATTAGCATATTATGCGATTTTAATTGGGGTGTAAATCAAATCTTTAAGCTGGATCAATGTGCTTCTTCGTAGCCGGGGCAAGTTTTACCATCATTGCCGACCGCCCAGAAAATACCGCTATCGTTGAGGAAAACCGTACATGATTCGGTTTGGGCATAATCGGAAGTCGGTGCGGCTTGTAAGATAAAGCCGGAATCCGATGGATTTTGATTATTGGAAGAGAGTGCCGGGGTAGCCGGGTTGGTCGGTAAGACAGATGCAGCCAGTGTTTGGGCACGCATAAACGTAATATTAAAGTATTCGTTTTGAACCAAATTACTTTCATCAAAGCCGATAAATGTGCCTTTTTGCGTGTAATAACGCTCTAAATTCTTTGCATTTTCCGCTAACTCACTTCGCACATTGGCCAAACGAGTGCTGCGGATAAAAGATTGGAACGAAGGCATGGCGATGGTGGCGAGTAGGGCCAAAATCACAATCACAATCAAAAGTTCGATTAAATTAAAGCCGGATTGTCTGGTTTTCATAAGTAAGTAACTATCAATATTGCTATATTTAATTATGCCTTTGAAAGGCTTTGTTGTTTGCCATTATAAATTCTTTCTTGAATTTGGTATGTATGGATAAATGCCGAATTTGGGAAAATATGTAAAAAGGATGCAAGATTCTGGAAAAGTAATTTTAATAATTTTATTTAAAAACATTAAGTTATATGAATAAAGATATTCATGGAACCTTGGCTGGAAAAATGAAATCCAGTAAAATTTGCTCGTTTTTAAAATTTATTCCAAATAACTGTTGGCATTGTGCGACAAAAACCTTAAGCCGCACGCGAACACGACAAATCAGGCAGCTAGAAAATTATGGCAAAAACAATCAAATGGGTGTTGGGGGCGGCAATTGTGGCTGCACTGGCTTATGCGGCATGGAGCTATTTCAAACCGGACGATAAGGTCAATTACATTACCGAACCGGTGAAGCGTGGCACCATCCGGCAAACCGTTTCTGCAACGGGTGAGATTTCACCGTCAAACTTGGTTGCGGTCGGTGCGCAGGCCTCAGGCCAAATCAAGAAGCTGTATGTCAAGCTGGGGCAGGAGATTAAAAAAGGCGACAAAATCGCAGATATTGATTCGACCACCCAAATCAATACCTTGGATACTGCAAAAGCCAAACTGGATACTTACCGGGCACAATTGGCATCAGCAATGATCGCCTTAAACAGTGCCGAGAAAAAATATAAACGCGAATCGGCCTTATGGAAGGAGGATGCCACTTCGAAACAGGAATTGGAAAGTGCGCAGGATGCGCTGGCGGCGGCCAAAGCACAAGTAACCGAGTTGAAATCAGCCATTCGCCAAACCCGGATTTCTATCAACACGGCCGAGGCCGATTTGGGCTATACCCGTATTGTGGCACCGATGGACGGCACTGTGGTGGCCATTCCGGTGGAGGAAGGACAGACCGTCAATGCAAACCAGACCACGCCTACGATTATACAACTGGCCAATTTGGAGACTATGTTGAACAAAATGCAGATTGCCGAGGGAGATATTACCAAAGTCAAACCCGGCCAGCCGATTTCGTTCACTATTTTGTCCGAAGCCGACATGCCGTTCAAAGCAAGATTGGAAAGCATTGACCCCGGCTTGACTACTATGTCCAAGGGCAATTACAGCAACAGTACCGATACCACGGAAAGCGCGATTTATTATTACGCACGTGCCCTTGTACCGAATACTGAAGGCAAGCTGGCGATTGGTATGACCACGCAAAACACCATTGAAATCCGTTCTGCCGAAAATGTATTGGTTGTACCGACCCCGGCCATCAAAAAATCGCAAGAGGGCAAAACGTCCGTACGGGTGTTAGGTGCGGACGGTAAAGAGGTGGGCCGGGATGTCGTTACCGGTTTGAAAGACAGTATGTATACTGAAGTCAAAAGCGGCTTAGACGAGGGTGAGACAGTCATCATATCGGAAATGAACGGGTCTGAAAAAGCACAAGGCAAAAAGCACAACGGCATGGGGCCGCCGATGTAAATCAGACGGTGTAAATCAAAGCGACCGATAGGCTGTCTGAAAACAGAATGTGCGGCCTGCTTTTCAGATGATCGAATTTCCAGTTTATATTTGGTAACACATATGAGTTTAATCGAATGCACCTGCATTAATCGCTATTTCGGCAACGGTGAAAACCGCGTCCATGTTTTGAAAAACGTCAGCCTGAAAGTGGAAAAAGGTGATTTTGTAGCCGTCATCGGCCAATCGGGGTCGGGCAAATCGACCCTGATGAATATTCTCGGCTGTCTTGACAGCGCGACTTCGGGTTCCTATAAAATCGACGGCATCGAAACCTCCGAAATGCAGCCTGATGAATTGGCCGCTTTGCGCCGCAGCCGTTTCGGTTTTATTTTCCAACGCTATAATCTGCTCGGTTTGCTGACGGCACGCGACAACGTCGCGCTGCCGGCCATATACGCCGGTACAGATCAAAAGCATCGTTCCGAACGTGCGGAAAAACTGTTGCTCGATTTGGGATTGGAAAGTAAGGGGAACAGCAAACCGGGTGAGCTTTCCGGCGGCCAGCAGCAGCGGGTGTCGATTGCCCGCGCGCTGATGAACGGCGGCGAGATTATTTTTGCCGACGAACCGACCGGCGCACTCGATACCGCCAGCGGTAAAAACGTGATGGAAATCCTGCATCAGTTACACGAACAAGGCCATACCATCATTATGGTTACGCACGACCCGGGCATTGCCGCCAATGCTAACCGCGTAATTGAAATCCGTGACGGCGAGATTGTTTCCGATATCAGCAAATCTGCCGAAATCCCGTCCAGCCAAGTGCAGGCGGTAAAAGAAAAAGTTTCGTGGCTTTTTTACTGCGATCAATTTCTGGAAGCCTTTAAAATGTCAGTGCATGCGATTTATGCGCATAAAATGCGCTCGCTGCTGACCATGCTGGGTATCATTATCGGCATTGCTTCGGTGGTGTCGGTGGTGGCCTTGGGTAACGGATCACAGCAGAAAATCCTGGAAGACATCAATGCGATGGGAACGAATACCATCACGATTTTCCCCGGCAAAGGTTTCGGCGACAGGCATTCCCGCCGGATTAAAACACTGACGATAGCGGACGCGTTGACCATAGCCAAACAAAGTTATGTCGATTCGGCTACGCCGCAGACTTCGTCCGGAGGAACGATGACGTATCGGAATATTGATTTGAACGGCCAGCTTTACGGTGTGGGCGAGCAATATTTCAGCGTACACGGCCTGACTTTGGAACGTGGCCGTCTGTTTGACGAGAGTGATGTCAAATCAGATGCGCAAGTGGCGGTAATCGATAAAAATACCCAAGCCAAGCTGTTCGGCGGTGCCGATCCAATCGGTAAGGTCATATTGTTCAAAAAACGGCCGCTTACCGTAATCGGTATTGCCAACGACCAAACCAACAATTTCGGCAGCTCCGACAGCCTGATGATATGGTCGCCGTACACTACCGTCATGCATCAAATTACCGGCGAGACCCATACCAATTCGATTATTGTCAAAATCAAAGACGATACCGACAGTCAGGTGGCCGAAAAAAGCCTGACGGAATTGTTGAGTGCGCGCCATGGCACGGAAGACTTTTTTATGAACAACAGCGATATCATCAAACAAGCCGTTGAAAGTGCCACCGGTACGATGAAACTTCTGATTTCCAGTATCGCTTTGATTTCGCTGGTGGTTGGAGGTATCGGTGTGATGAACATCATGCTGGTATCGGTTACCGAGCGTACCAAGGAAATCGGCGTACGCATGGCTGTCGGCGCACGCCGCAGCAATATTTTGCAGCAGTTTCTGATTGAAGCCGTATTGATTTGTCTAATCGGCGGCTTGGCCGGTGTAGCGGTATCCGGTGCCATCGGGTTGGTGTTTAACCATTTTGTCACCGATTTCCCAATGAGATTTTCCACCTTGTCGATAGTCGGTGCGGTGTTGTGTTCGACCGTTATCGGCGTGGCTTTCGGCTTTATGCCGGCCCACCGTGCCTCGCAGCTCAACCCGATCGATGCCTTGGCGCAAGATTAACTTTTTTCAGACGGCCGGTTCATCAAGGCCGTCTGAAACATCAGAATGATGAAATCATGAACAGCAAAACTTTTTTTCAGACGGCTTCAGTTATCGCCGTATCCGTAACCTTAAGCGCGTGTGCGGTTAATCCTAAAGTGAACGCACCGAGCTTGGCCGGCAATACGCATGTTATGAGCGCTGCCGAAGCCGCCGAGCGCTATCAGATTAACGGCGACTGGTGGGAAATCTATCAAAACGCCCAACTCAATGCCGTGGTTCAGCAGGCTTTGGACAACAACATCGATTTGAAACAGGCCGCGATTTCGGTGAACCGCGCCTTGTATCAGGCCAATATTTTGGGTGCGAATCTGGTGCCGTCGTTTAACGGCTCGGCCGGTGCATCGGCTTCCAAAAACCTCAAATCCGGCAGCAGCAACAACAGCTTCAGCAGCCAATTGGGCTTGAGTTACGAACTTGATTTATGGAAGCGCTTGAGTGCCACCGCCGATGCGCAAGTATGGGAATACCGCGCCACGCAGGAAGATTTGGCCAATACCCGCCTGACCTTGGTAAATAATGTTGCTGATGCTTATTTCAACATCGCCTACATCAACGAAGCCATTGCTTTAACCCGGCAATCGTTGAAACAATATCAGGAAATCGCCCGCATAGCCGATGCCAAATACCGTTACGGCAAGGCCGATTCCAGCCAAAGCACGCAGGCGAAACAATCTTTGCTGAGCGCGCAAAATAATTTATTGTCACTGCAAAACAGCCGAGATGCGCTCGAGCAAACCTTGCGCAATCTGCTGAATCTGAAGCCGGGCGAAGCCATCGCCGCGGAGCCGTCAGCATACCGCTTGCTGGCGGTGAAAGGTGTGGATTTGAATGTGCCGGTTTCGGTGCTGGCCAACCGCCCCGATTTGCGCGCGGCGGAATACCGTTTGCAATCGTCGGTGCAAACCTTGGCGGCGCAGCAGCGCAGTTGGTATCCGAGCATTACCTTGGGCGCGAGTTTGAGTACGTCTTCCGGCAAAGCGCGCACGATGTTTGACGTGCCGTTTTTGGGTTCGGCGCAAATCAATCTGCCGTTTTTGGATTGGAAAACGCTGCAATGGGAAGACAAAGATGCCCAAGCGCGTTTTGACAGCGCGGCTTTGAATTTCGAGCAGGCGTTAACGACTGCGCTGAATGAAGTCAACACCAACTATCTGGCCTACCAAAATGCGCAAGCCACTTTGAAGAATACCCGTCAGCGTTACGCCTTGGATCAGAAAAACAGCCGCTATTACCAAGTGCGCTACCAACACGGTAAAAACGAGTTGAAAGACTGGCTCGAAGCCTTAAACAGCGAATACAGCTCGGCGCAAAACGTATTAAACCAACGCTATGACGTGTTGAAATACGAAAACATGGTGTATAAAGCCATGGCAGGACGCTACACGCCGAAATAAGGTGCTTAATGCCTCAAGGCCGTCTGAAAAATCTTGCATTATTTTTCAGACGGCCTTGTTTTATTTTCATCACCCTTTTATTTGAAAACCGTTATAATTCCTTCATTCTGTTCAGCCGCAAAACCATGTCCAGCCACCGCATCAACCACGAACCCGTCTTCATGCTCGCATCCGCACCTTGGCGCGAAAGCAGCCTGTGGCTGGAAGTGTACAGCCGCCGTTACGGACGTGTGGCTTTGCTGGCACGCAGCGCCCGTAAGCGCATGAGTGAATTGCGCGGCGTGCTGGTGCCGTTTGTGCCGATGAGCGCGTCGTGGTACGGCAGCCAAGAACTCAAAACGCTGCACCGGGCCGAATGGTTGGGCGGTTGGCCGCAGCCGCAGGGGCGGGCTTTGTTCAGCGGCCTGTATGTAAACGAATTGATGCTGAAGCTCTCCGCACGCGAAGACCCGATGCCCGAGTTGTACGACATCTTTGCCGAAACCATGCAAACCCTGTGCCGCGAACCGAACCACATCGCCGCCTTACGCCGCTTTGAATGGCAATTGCTGCACCAATCGGGCTATGCGCCGGATTTACAGCACGATGTTCACGGAAATGACATCGACCCTGATGCACAATATTGGTTGCACCCCGAAGAAGCCCTGTTGCCACTGGCGGAAGCCAACGGATTGGGCAATCAGCAGCAAAGCGGCATTGTGGTCGATGGCAGCAGTTTGATTCAATTACGCCAAGGCGGGTTTGCAGACGGCGTAAGTTTGCAGCAGGCTTTAAAAATCAACCGATTGCTGATTGATTTCCGCATTCCGGAGGGGATTAAATCGCGGCAGGTATTGCAGCAGTTGCAGCAGTTTGATTTGGATCCGATGTCGTTCAGATGTCATGAAGCGGCAGAGCATTCACAGGCCGTCTGAATCAGCAGTGAAACCAACCTTATTTTTCAGACGGCCTCAATGACGAACTGGCCGTCTGAAACCGAATCAGCGAAAGGAACTCCATGTTATTAGGCGTTAACATCGACCACGTCGCCACAATCCGCAATGCGCGCGGCACCCTTTACCCGAGTCCGGTAGAAGCCGCACTCATTGCCGAAACCCACGGTGCGGATTTGATTACGCTGCATTTGCGCGAAGACCGCCGCCACATCAAAGATGCCGACGTATTCGCCGTGAAAAATGCCATTCGTACGCGCCTGAATCTGGAAATGGCGCTGACCGAAGAAATGCTGGAAAACGCGCTAAACGTTATGCCGGAAGATGTGTGCATTGTGCCCGAAAAGCGTCAAGAGGTGACTACTGAAGGCGGTTTGGACGTGTTGGCGCAGCAGGAGAAAATCGCCCGATTTACGCGCACGCTCACTGACGCCGGTATCCGCGTATCGCTGTTTATCGATGCCGATCAAGCGCAGATTCAGGCGGCCAAAGACGTCGGTGCGCCCGTGATTGAACTGCACACCGGTGCCTATGCCGATGCGCATACACCGTCTGAACAGGCGCAGCAGTTGGCACGGATTGAAGAAGGCGCGCATTTTGCCGATGAGTTGGGTTTGGTCGTCAATGCCGGGCACGGGTTGACTATTCATAATGTCACACCGATTGCCCGCATTGCCGTGATTCAAGAATTAAACATCGGCCACGCGCTCATCGCACAAGCCGTGTTTTTAGGTTTGCCCGAAGCCATTTGCCAAATGAAAGACGTGATGTTTAAAGCACGTTTGTTGGCGAAATAATTTAGCCGTCAGAGAGTTCAGACGGCCTGTTACTTGCAAAGATAATTAAGGAGAAACCCATGATTTATGGTACCGGCACCGACATCGTTTCCCTGAAACGTATCATCCGACTGAATAAAAAATTCGGCCAAGCCTTTGCCGAACGCATTCTCAGTCCTGAAGAATTGATGGAGTTCCCCCAAGCCGGCAAACCGGTGAATTATCTGGCCAAGCGTTTTGCCGCCAAAGAAGCATTTGCCAAGGCCGTCGGCACCGGTATCCGCGGGGCGGTGTCGTTCCGCAACATCGGCATTGGCCACGATGAAATGGGCAAGCCGGAATTTTTCTATGCGCCGGTATTGGAAAAATGGCTGAAAGAGCGAGGCATCAGCCACGTTAGCTTGAGTATGGCCGATGAAGAAGATACCGTATTGGCTTTTGTGATTGCCGAAAAATAAAACCATTCCATGCGCGGGCAAGCAAGGTTTGTCGGCGCATGTCCAATCACGTTCAGACGGCCTGTGAAGCATGGCGTAAAAAGGTCGTCTGAAAATTAATATTCATTTCCCAAAACATCATGACCACATCAGACCCACGCCCCTTAATCCGCGTTGTTGCCGGAATTTTGCTCAATGCCGACGGCGATTATTTATTAAGTTCACGTCCCGAAGGCAAGCCTTATGCCGGTTATTGGGAGTTTGCCGGTGGTAAAGTGGAAGCGGGCGAAACCGAGTTTCAGGCTTTGCAGCGAGAGTTGGAAGAAGAACTCGGCATCCGTATTCATCACGCGACGCCGTGGCTGACCAAAATCCACGCCTACGAACACGCGCATGTGCATCTGCGTTTTTTACGGGTGGAAGCCGATGAATGGTCGGGCGAATTGCAGGCCAAAGAAGGACAGACATGGTCGTGGCAGAAAGCGGGCGATTTTACCGTGTCGCCGATGTTGCCTGCCAATGGTGCGCTGTTGCAATCGCTTTCCGTGCCGAGAGTATTGTCAGGCCGTCTGAAAAGCGGTTTGCACGGGTTTAACCGCATGGGCGAATATCGTGTGGTGCCGCATCGTTTGGCTGAGCCGCAGCATGAACATGTGTTGATTGAGGAACCCGAATTGCGTGCGCTGGGTAAAATGCCGCCGGCGCAAAGCGTGTGGGTGGTGGTGGAAACCGCCGAACAATGGCGCAATGTGCCGGATGCCGATGTAGTGGTGTGGCGCGTACAAAACCAAGCTGCCGCCGAAGCCGTTTTGCAGAGGCTGCAACAAGGTGTGCCCATCCCCTTGGTGATTGCCGCTTTTTCCGATTGGGCGGCGCAGTATCAAACTCAGTGGCTGCAATCAGGTGCGCATGCCGTGGTGGTTGATGATGAGATCGAGGCCGTCTGAACATGAGTCAAAATAAAAAGTTAATCATCGTCGGCGTGTTGCTGCTGGTGTTTGCCGCCGTCAAACTCATTGCTTTGGGCTGGTGGCAGCAGCAACAGCCGCAAGCCAAGCAGGCCGAATGCCAAGTCACACAAGGCTGCACTTTGCCCAACGGCGTGTATGTCAAATTCAGCAATAAACTTGAAACCAAGCAACCCTTTGATATTGTGTTGAAAAACGTGCCGGAAACAACTCAAGAAATCACCGTCAGCTTTAGCATGAAAGACATGGATATGGGCTTCAACCGCTTCAATATCCGCCGCCAAAACGACGGCACATGGGCAGCCAAGCAAATCCGTTTGCCGATGTGTGTTGAAAACCGCCATGAGTATCTGGCAGATATCAACATTGACGGCGGAGTGTTTCAGACGGCTTTTACAGCGGAATAGGCCGTCTGAAAACTGATTTTATCAATGCCGTCTGAAATAAATGGTTTCAGACGGCCTTTTGTTCAAAAAATCCTGAAAAATAAATACTTTACTTTTATAATCTACGCTATAATTCATCTCTTTATTGACACGCAGAAAGCCTGTGTGACCGACCCAGAAAGGAATCACCATGACGCAATACGCCTTATTCACCACTTGTCCGCGCGGTTTGGAAACGCCGTTGGCCGACGAACTCAAATCCCTGAACATTCAAGACATTCAAGCTACCGATGGCGGTGTTGCCTGCAAAGCAACGATGGGGCAGGTTTACCGCATCAATCTGCACTCGCGTACTGCCAGCCGCGTGCTGCTGCGCCTGAACAAAGGCAGCTACCGCAGTGAGCAGGATATTTACAAATTAGCTAAGAATATCAATTGGTTCAATTGGTTTACGCTGGAGCAGACCTTTAAAGTGAAGGTTGAGGGCAAGCGTGCTAACGTTAAAAGCTTGGATTTTGTCGGCCTGAAAATCAAAGACGCGCTGTGTGATTCGTTCCGTGACATTTATGATGCGCGCCCGAATGTGGGTAAAATTCAGCCTGATGTGCGCGTGCATGCTTTTATGGATGAGCGCAATATCGAGATTTTTATCGATACGTCCGGTGAAGCCTTGTTCAAACGCGGCTACCGCCAAGACACCGGCGAAGCGCCGTTGCGTGAGAACTTGGCTGCCGGTTTGTTGTTGCTGACCGGATATGACGGTTCGCAGCCGTTTCAAGACCCGTTTTGTGGCAGCGGTACTTTGGCGATTGAAGCGGCATGGATTGCCGGCCGCCGCGCACCGGGTTTGATGCGCTGTTTTGGTTTTGAAAAGCTGCAAAATTTCGACAAAGCCGCGTGGGTGAAAATCCGCCAAGAAGCGCGTGAACAAATGGTGCCGGTTGCCGCACCGATTGCCGGCAGCGACAATGACCGCCACATGATTCGTGCCGCTGAGCACAATGCCGAAGCAGCCGAAGTGGCCGAGTTTATCCGTTTTGAAGTGAAAGACGCGCAAAATGCCCGCCCCAATGGTGACAACGGCATCATGATTTCCAATCCGCCCTATGGCGTGCGCTTGGCGGAAATGCAGGCTTTGCAGGCGCTGTATCCGCAGTTGGGTTCGTGGCTGAAGCAGCATTATGCAGGCTGGCTCATCGGTATGTTTACCGGCGACCGCGATATGCCGAAATTCATGCGTTTGTTGCCGAAGCGCAAAATTCCGTTGTATAACGGCAATTTAGACTGCCGCCTGTTTTTGATGGATATGGTGAAAGGTTCTAACCGGTAGGATAAGTTGAGGCCGTCTGAAAAAAATATGTTTCAGACGGCTTTTTTTATTGGCTATCAAGTCTGATTCTGTCAATTTTACGGAGTAAGCGCAGCATGAGCTGCGTTTTATCAAACCATTATCAAAAAATTTAAGTCCATGTCGGTAAACGGGTTTATACTGATTCAATAAGATATTCATTATTTCAATAAGGAGCTAGCTATGAAAACCGCTATGTTGTCACTTACCGCCGTGTTGCTGTTAGGCGCGTGCAGCCATCATCAAGAGCTGGATAAATTGAAAAGCGAATTGTCGGAAGCACAAACGGCAGTGAAGCTTTCCGCAGCCAATACCAAACGTTTAGAAGACACTTATTCCGATATTTATTTTGAACTCAACAGTCTGACCGTGGAAAATTTCAAAGCCAAAGTCGCGAAGGGTGATCAGTTTTACGCCTATATCGGCCGCCCAAGTTGCGGCGATTGCAACGCATTCGAGCCAATGTTCAAACGCTACATCACGCAATATCTTCTCGGCGATAAAATTTATTTTGTCAACGTACACCGCCTGCATCAGGATAAAGCGGCGTGGAGCGCATTCAAACAGCAATACGGTTTGAGCGGTACGCCGGTATTGGCGGCTTATGGTGCAGGCCGTCAGTTGAATAAATTGGACTTGGAAGACAACGGCGGCAAATTGAGTGCCGCAGATTTGGAAAAGTGGTTGGATGCAAACCGTTTGCGCCGTTAAATAGCCATTCAACAGTTCAACAAAAGCATAAATAAAAGGCCGGCTGAAATTGATTTTTCAGGCGGCCTTTATATTTAATCCTGATAAAACTACTCAGATTTTAATAATAAAATCAATTAAAACAAATTTAAAATAAAGTTAGACTATCAATGTCGAATGACTTACAATTTACTACAGTAGTTGTAATGTGTCGCAATATAATACTAAAGTATTAGCTTTTAAAGTATTATTACAAAAACAAAAACATAGTGAGGCCGTCTGAAAATTGCGGCTTCCTAATCAAGCAGGAACGAAACCATGAATGTATCAAGACGGCAGTTTTTTAAAGTGACCGCCGCCGGTGCCGGCGCGTCGGGTTTGGCCGTAATGGGCATGATGCCGACCAATGCTTGGGCGGAGGTGCGTCAGTATAAACTTTTGCGCGCCACTGAAACGCGTAACAACTGTACTTATTGTTCCGTAGGCTGCGGTACGATTTTGTACAGCATGGGCGATGGTGCCAAAAATGCCAAGAAAGTCATTTTCCACATCGAAGGTGACCCGGATCATCCGGTAAGCCGTGGCTCGTTATGCCCTAAGGGCGCAGGTTTGTTGGATTTTGTACACAGCCCAAACCGTTTGCATTTCCCGGAAGTGCGCGAGCCGTTTACCAACGAATGGAAACGCATTTCTTGGCACGATGCTTTAACCCGTATTGCCAAACATCTCAAAAAAGACCGTGACGAAAACTTAATTGTCACCAATGAAAACGGCGTGCCGGTACACCGTTTGCCTACGGTAGGCATGTTGACAGCTTCCGCCGCTTCCAACGAAACCGGTATTCTGACCCAGAAATGGATGCGTTCGTTGGGTATTGTTGCCACTGATGCGCAAGCACGGGTATGTCACGGCCCGACCGTATCAGCTTTGGCTTCAACTTTTGGTCGCGGTGCGATGACAAACACTTTTGTGGACATCCAACATGCCGACTTTATCATGGTGATGGGCGGTAATGCCGCAGAAGCGCACCCTGTGGGCTTCAAATGGGTAATCGAAGCGAAAAAGAAAAAAGGCACCAAATTATATGTGGTTGACCCTCGCTTCAACCGTACCGCTGCGGTATCCGACTTTTATGCGCCTATCCGTTCGGGCAGTGACATCGCTTTTTTGGGGGCATTGATTAACTGGCTGATTGAAAACGATAAAATCCAATGGGAATACGTGAAGGCCTATACCAATGCCAGCTTTATCGTTTCTGAAGGTTTTGACTTTGATGAAGGCCTGTTCTCCGGTGCCGCTGCATTCCAGGCACCTGAAGCAAAACAAGGCGAGCAGCAACCTGAAGTGACCAGCCGTACCGGTAACCGTAAAAACTACTACGACAACGCAACGTGGTTTTACGAACTGGATGCCAACGGCTACGCCAAAACCGACCCAACCTTGCAAGACCCACGCTGCGTGTTCCAAATGTTGAAAAAACATTATTCACGCTACACGCTGGATGTGATGGAAACCACTTGCGGCACCAGCAAAGAAGATTTCTTGAAAATCGCCGAAGCATGGGGCGAAACGGCGGCACCGAATAAAGCCGGCACCATTCTGTATGCATTGGGCTGGACTCAGCATACTTACGGTACCCAGATTATCCGTACCATGGCGATGGTTCAATTGCTGTTGGGTAACATCGGCATGGCCGGTGGTGGTGTAAACGCATTGCGCGGTCACTCTAACATCCAAGGTCTGTCGGATTTGGGCTTGTTGTCGACTTCATTGCCGGGCTACTTGACCCTGCCAAACGAAGACAACCACCCGACTTTCCAAGACTACTTGGCTAAGCAAACGCCGAAAGCATTGCAAGCCAATCAGTTGAACTATTGGAGCAACACCCCCGCATTCTTTGTCAGCTTCCTGAAATGGATGTACGGTGAAAACGCCACCAAAGAAAACAACTGGGGCTACGACTGGCTGCCGAAGTGGGACAAAATGTACGATATTTTGCAAACCACTGAATTGATGTATCAGGGCAAAGTCAACGGCTTGTTGGTGCAAGGCTTTAACGCGCAAGGTTCATTTCCTGATGCCCACCGCGTGACCGAAGCATTCTCGAAGCTGAAATACATGGTCGTGATGGATCCGCTGAAAACTGAAACCGCGTCCTTCTGGGAAAACCACGGTGAGGCGCACGATGTTGATCCGTCTAAAATTCAAACCGAAGTATTCCGCTTGCCGACACCTTGTTTCGCAGAAGAAGCAGGTTCGATTGTGAACTCTTCACGTTGGTTGCAATGGCACCATCCGGGCCAAAATCCTCCGGGCGAAGCCTTGCCTGACTTGGATATTTTAGGCGAGCTGCATGTCTTGCTGAAAGAAATGTACGAAAAAGAAGGCGGTACTGCGCCTGATCCGATTACCAAGCTGGCATGGCATTACAAAAATCCAGTGGCACCAACACCGGAGGAAATGGCCAAAGAGTCTAACGGTTATGCCTTAGCCGACATTAAAGATGCCAATGGTAATGTGATTCGTAAAAAAGGCGAATTGCTCGACGGCTTCTCACAATTGCGTGATGACGGTACCACCGAGTGTGCGACTTGGATTTTCTCAGGCTCATGGACGCAAGCCGGTAACCAAATGGATCGTCGCGACAATACCGATACCGGTTTGGGCAATACCCCGCGCTGGGCGTGGGCATGGCCTGCTAACCGCCGTATTTTGTATAACCGTGCCTCCTTGGATCCGAGCGGCAAACCTTGGGATCCGAACCGTGTATTAATTGAATGGGATGGCAACAAATGGACTGGTGCTGATGTGGCCGACTTTAGATCTGATGAAGCACCGGGCAGCGGTATGAATCCTTTCATCATGAACGAAGAAGGTGTTGGCCGTCTGTTTGCCCAACGCAAACTGGTTGACGGCCCGTTCCCTGAGCACTACGAGCCCTTGGAATCGCCGATTGGTACCAATCTGCTGCACCCGAAAGTGGTTCAATCACCGGCCATGCGTTTGTTCGACAGTGTGAAAGACCGTATCGGTACGGCTGAAGAGTTCCCATATGTCGGCACCACTTACCGCCTGACCGAACACTTCCAATTCTGGACCAAGTCCGTGAAGCTGCTGATGATTGCCCAACCTGAGCAATTCATTGAAATCAGTGAAGAATTGGCTGCTGAAAAAGGCATTAAGAAAGGTGATTGGGTCAAAGTCAGTTCTAAGCGTGCTTACATCAAGGCCAAAGCTGTGGTAACGAAACGCGTAAAACCATTGACCATCAATGGTAAAACCGTTCACCAAGTCGGTATTCCGTTGCACGGTGGTTGGGAAAATGTATCAGGTCAGAAGCAGTATATCGTGAATACGCTGACGCCTTTCGTGGGCGACTGCAACACGCAAACGCCTGAATACAAAACCTTCTTGGTTAATATTGAGAAAGCGTAAGGAGCGGAACAATGGCATTACAATCATTAGACATCAAACGCCGCTCTGCAACATCGGGCATCACGCCGCCGCCTCAGGTGCGCAAACCGGTTGAAGTGGCAAAATTAATCGATGTCAGCACCTGTATCGGCTGTAAAGCCTGTCAGGTGGCTTGTTCGGAATGGAACGATATCCGTGATGAAATCGGTGAAAACATTGGCGTGTACGACAATCCGATTGATTTGACCGCAAAAAGCTGGACGGTGATGCGTTTCAGCGAAACCGAAGAACACGGTAAATTAGAGTGGCTGATTCGCAAAGACGGCTGTATGCACTGTGCGGATCCGGGGTGTCTGAAAGCGTGTCCTTCTCCGGGGGCGATTATTCAGTATGAAAACGGTATCGTCGATTTCCATCAGGAAAACTGTATCGGTTGCGGTTACTGTATTTCAGGCTGTCCGTTTAACATTCCGCGCATCAACAAAGAAGACAACCGTGCGTACAAATGTACCTTGTGTTCAGACCGCGTGGCTGTCGGCCAAGAACCTGCTTGTGTGAAAACCTGTCCAACCGGTGCGATTCAGTTCGGCAGCAAAGAACACATGAAACAAGTGGCTCAAGAGCGTATTAAAGACTTGAACAGCCGCGGTTATCAAAATGCCGGTCTGTATGACCCGCAAGGTGTAGGTGGTACGCACGTGATGTATGTCTTGCACCATGCCGACAAACCTAACCTTTACAACGGTTTGCCTGAGAATCCAAGCATCAGCCCAACCGTGAAAGTATGGAAAGGTTTACTCAAGCCTTTGGCGACATTCGGTATTGCTGCGGCAGCGGTTGCCGGTTGGATGCACTACATTACTGTAGGCCCTAACCGTGAAGATGAAGACAAACCTGAAGTCATCGGCAAAGACGGTAAAATATTGCACGGTGAGGAGGACGCATAATGAAACCAAAGTTAATTCAGCGTTACAAACGCAGTGAACGCATCAATCACTGGGTTGTTGCCTTGTGTTTTATTTTGCTGGCCGTATCCGGTTTGGCTTTCTTCTATCCGGCATTTTTCTGGTTGACCGGTATTTTTGGTACGTCGCAATTGGCGCGGATTTTGCACCCGTTTATCGGCGTGGTGATGTTTATCGGCTTTTTCATTCAATTTTTCCGTTATTGGAAATTCAACTTCTTTGATAAAGAGGATGTGAAATGGATGAAGTCGGTGACCACCATTTTGAAAGGCCATGAAGTGGGTGATGTCGGCAAATACAATGGCGGTCAGAAAGGCATGTTTTGGTTAATGACGGCTTGTATGCTGGTGTTGGTGATTACTGGTGTCATCGCATGGCGTCCGTATTTTGCCGAGATGTTCCCGATTTCGGTGATTCGTTTGGCGTTGCTGTTCCATGCCGGTGCTGCGATTGTCTTGATTGCCGGTATTATCGTGCACGTTTATGCAGCTATTTGGGTTAAAGGCACGGTTCGTGCTATGACCGAGGGCGTGGTTTCGCAACAATGGGCGAAAAAACACCACCCGAGATGGTATCGTGAAGTGATGGCCAAAACCGATGAAAAACCGGTTGAAACGTCAATCACAGATGTCAACCAGCAACACAAGCTATAAAAGCTTAGGATAGCGCCAGAATAATTTAGGGTGCTGCATAGCAAAAGGCCGTCTGAAAAATATTTTTCAGACGGCCTTTTTAATCGTTTTATCAATGCGTAGAATCAGCTGCTTCTGCTTGCTTTCGGTAAGCCAACACATAAAGCATACCGACAAATATTGAGCCACCGACCGCATTACCCAAGTAAACCGACACCATATTGTGCATAAACTGCGCCCAAGAAATATCGGCACCGCCCCAAATCGCAGCCGGAATGACAAACATGTTGGCAACAACGTGTTGAAAACCGATTAACACGAAAATCATAATTGGAAACCAAATCGCCAAAATCTTGCCACCGTAAGTATGCGCGCCGTAGCACAGCCACGCACCCATCGCCACCATCCAGTTACAACCAATGCCGGACACGAAAGCATGTGCAAAGTCTGCCGAGACTTTGGTTTTTGCCACGGTAATGGTTTCGTGTAGGTAATGACCTTCGGTCAAGCCCAAAAAATGGCCGAAAAACCAAGCTACAAAAAATGCGCCGAGTACATTTGTCAACGATACAATCAGCCAGTTGCGCATCCATTGAGCAGCAGTAATCTTTTTCATCATCAGGGCCACTGGCAGCACCATCATATTGCTGGTAATTAGTTCCGCGCCACCCAATAAAATACAAATCAGGCCGATGGGGAAAACAGCCGCGCCGAGCAAGGTGGCCAAGCTGCCCATTTCTTCCGGCATGCCGCCGACTACGCGGATGTAGGCCAGATAGCCGATGGAAATAAATGCACCACCCAAAAAGCCCAAGACGCTGAGTTGCAGCGCGTCACCATTGCCTTTTGCGACGCCTTTATCAGCGGTGGCGCGCAGGATTTCATGTGGATATAAATCACTCATGTTTATTGTCCGTATTGAATATAAGCGTTATTTTACGGTGGTGAAACGCTGTCGCGCTTGATATAACTCAAGGGTGTATTTTTGTTATTCCATGTAATGAGGCCGTCTGAAACGTTTCAGACGGCCTCAAGTCGGTTTCGGCTTATTTTTTCAGTTCGGCCAAAATATCATCAACGGTTTTCTTGGCATCGCCGAAGCACATCACGCTGTTTTCGTTGAAAAAGAGCGGGTTTTGCACACCTGCGTAGCCGGTGTTCATCGAGCGTTTGAACACCACCACTTCTTTGGCTTTCCACACTTCCAACACCGGCATGCCGGCAATCGGCGAATTGGGGTCGGTTTGTGCGGCGGGGTTGACCGTATCGTTGGCGCCGATCACCAGCACCACGTCGGTGTCGGGGAAATCGTCGTTGATTTCATCCATCTCCAATACGATGTCGTAAGGTACTTTGGCCTCGGCCAGCAACACGTTCATATGGCCGGGCAGACGGCCGGCAACGGGGTGGATGCCGAAGCGCACTTCGGTGCCGTTTTTACGCAGAAGCTCGGTGATTTCGGCCACCGGATATTGCGCCTGTGCCACCGCCATGCCGTAGCCCGGGGTAATGATGACGCTCGAGGCGTTTTTCAGCATTTCTGCCACTTCGGCAGGCTTGGCTTCGCGGTATTCGCCCACTTCTTCGCTGCCTGCGGCGGCAGAGGTGCCGTCGGTGCCGAAGCCGCCGGCAATCACCGAAATAAACGAGCGGTTCATGGCTTTACACATGATATACGACAGAATCGCGCCGCTCGAGCCTACCAGCGCACCGGTAACAATCAGCAAATCGTTGCCGAGCATAAAGCCCGCCGCTGCGGCCGCCCAACCGGAGTATGAGTTCAACATCGATACCACTACCGGCATATCGGCGCCGCCAATGGAAGCGACCAAATGCCAGCCGAAAGCCAAGGCGATTAAGGTCATCACAATCAGGGCGAACCAGCTGCCGTCGGCGCCGACAAACAGCAGCAGCAACAGAAACGACACCACAATCGAAGCCAGGTTCAGCTTGTGTTTGTGCGGCAGTTGCAGCGGTGCGCTGCTGATTTTGCCGTTGAGTTTGCCGAAGGCCACAATCGAGCCGGTAAACGTTACCGCGCCGATAAACACGCCTAAAAATACTTCCACCAAATGAATGGTGTGCATTTCCGGGTCAACGTTGCCCGCTTCGATAAAGCTGTTGAAGCCCACCAGCACGGCGGCCAGGCCGACGAAGCTGTGCAACAGCGCGATCAGTTCGGGCATTTCAGTCATTTCGACTTTTTTGGCTTCGTAAATACCGATAGCAGCACCGGCAGCCATCGCCAACACGACCCAGAAAAAGCCTGAAGACTGTTCACTGAAAATGGTAGCAAACAAGGCAATCGCCATGCCGACCATGCCAAAATAGCAGCCTTGCTTGGCCGTTTCCTGTTTTGACAAACCGGCCAGCGCGAAAATAAACAAAATTGCGGCGACGATGTAGGCCGCAGTTACCAAACCTAAAGACATATCGTAACCCCTTATCCTTTGCGGAACATATTCAACATGCGGCGGGTGACATAGAAGCCGCCGAAGATGTTAATGCTGGCAATCAACACTGCGATAAACGCCAACAGCGACACAAAGCCGTGTCCTTGGCCGATTTGCAGCAGCGCGCCGACCACGATGATGCCCGAAATCGCATTGGTTACCGACATCAGCGGCGTGTGCAGCGAATGGCTCACGTCCCACACCACATAATAACCAATCACACAAGCTAACACGAACACGATAAAGTGGTTCAGAAAGGCGGCCGGTGCCACCGCGCCCACCCATAAAACCAACACCGCGCCGATTACGGCAGGTGCCAGTTTTTTCCAAGCGGGAACGGGTTTCGGCTCGGGTTTGGCTGCGGGCGCGGCTTTTTCAGACGGCGTTTGCTGCGGTGCGGCGGAAACCTGGATGGCGGGCGGCGGGAACGTGATTTCGCCCTCGCGGGTAACGGTCATGTTGCGGATAATCACGTCTTCGAAATCCAGCGCGATTTCGCCGTCTTTATTGGGGCTTAACAGCTTGGTTAAATTGACCAGATTGGTGGCGTAAAGCTGGGAAGACTGCCCCGCCAAGCGGTTGGCCATATCGGTGTAGCCGATGATTTTCACGCCGTTGTCAGTGATGAACAATTCGCCCGGTTTCGTCAATTCGCAGTTGCCGCCGGTGGCCGCAGCCAAATCCACAATCACGCTGCCCGCCTTCATGCTTTCCACCATTTCTTTGGTAATCAGCTTGGGCGCGGGTTTGCCGGGAATGGCGGCGGTGGTGATGATGATGTCCACCTCTTTGGCCTGCTCGGCAAACAGCTTCATTTCGGCGGCGATGAATTCTTCGCTCATCACTTTGGCGTAGCCGTCGCCGCTGTCGCCCGCTTCCTGTGGGAAATCGAGTTTTAAGAACTGGCCGCCCATCGATTCGATCTGCTCGGCCACTTCCAAACGGGTGTCAAACGCTTTCACCACCGCGCCCAGCGAGTTTGCCGTGCCGATGGCGGCCAAACCGGCTACACCCGCGCCGATAATCAGCACTTGTGCGGGCGGCACTTTGCCTGCGGCGGTAATCTGGCCGGTGAAGAAACGGCCGAACGCGTTGGCCGCTTCAATCACGGCGCGGTAGCCGCTGATGTTGGCCATAGAAGAGAGCGCATCCAAAGCCTGCGCGCGCGAAATGCGCGGCACCATATCCATCGCCAGCACATCCACTTTTTTATCGGCAAGTTTCTGCACGAGTTCGGAGTTTTGTGCCGGCCACAAAAAGCTCACTAGCGTTTGGCCGGCGTTCAGAAGGCCTATTTCTGATTCGGCCGGCGCGTTTACTTTATAAATTAACGGGCTTTGCCACACCGTATGCGCATCGGCCACAACGGCACCGGCGGCTTCGTAAGCGGCATTATCCAAGCTGGCAGCCAAACCGGCATCGTGTTCCACCACAACCTCAAAGCCCAGCTTCTGCAACTGGGCTACGGTCGCAGGCGTACATGCCACGCGGGTTTCACCGGCCAGAGACTCTTTAGGAATACCAATCCTCATGTCTTCGTCCTTTAAGTTGGTTAATCAAGCTTATGTAAATGAATCTTAACCAATACTTTATAACTAATTTTTGCCTGAAAGACAATGAAAAAATTCTTTTTCTTAATATATTAATTTTAACTATACTTAGTCCGAAAAAGACTTTAGACTGCGGAATTAGACTGCGGAAAAGGAGGTGGATAGCGTAGAGATTGTCGTGTTAAAATAAGAATTTAAAACCAATAAAAGGAACACATCATGCGGATGCTCCACACTATGCTGCGTGTCGGTAATCTGGAAAGATCACTTGATTTCTATCAAAACGTTTTGGGCATGCAACTTCTGCGCCAACACGATTATCCGGACGGTAAATTCTCTTTGGCTTTTGTCGGTTACGGTAACGAAGCGGAAAATACCGTATTGGAGCTGACCTATAACTGGGATACTGAAAACTATAATTTGGGCGATGCCTTCGGCCATATTGCGATTGAGGTGGACGATGCTTACCAAGCCTGTGAAATGGTGAAACAAAAGGGCGGCAAAGTCGTGCGCGAAGCCGGTCCGATGAAACACGGTACCACCGTGATTGCGTTTGTGGAAGATCCCGACGGTTACAAAATCGAGTTCATCCAAAAAAATTCCGGCCATGATTCGGTACAATACGATAAGTAATTCAAGGCAATTAAGAAAGGCCGTCTGAAATTTAAGTTTCAGACGGCCTTTTATTTAACAATTCAATAGGTTAAAGATTCGGGTTCACAATGATTTTTACCGCAGACTCATTGTTGTGAATCAGGCGCTCGAAGCCTTCGGAAATCAATTCGTCCAATTTAATACGCTGGGTAATGAACGGCTCGAGATTGATTTGGCCTTCTTCCACCAGCTTGATGGTTTCGGCATGGTCGTTGCAGTAGGCGATGGTGCCGTGTACATCCAATTCTTTCATCACTACGCTGTGCACATTGATGGTTGCCGGCTGGCTCCAAATCGATACAATCACCACTTTGGCAGTCGGCTTGCAAGAAGCCACTAAAGTATCCAATACTTTATTCACGCTCGTGCATTCAAATGCCACATCCACGCCTTCGCCGTTGGTCAGTTTCAGCACTTCTTCGGTCACATCGACTTCGGAAGGGTCGAGAATATAATCAGCTACACCGGCTTCTTTGGCTTTGTCTTTACGGGCTTTGCTCAATTCGGTGATGATGGCTTTAATACCTTTGGCTTTCAAAATCGCCGCCAGCAACAAACCGATGGAGCCTGCGCCGCCTATCAAGGCAACATTGCCTTCTTTTGCGCCACTGCGCACATAAGCATGGTGACCAACAGATAAAGGTTCAATCAAAGCGGCCTGATCTAATGGGATATCGTTGGGAATCGGATGCACCCAACGGTGCTTAACGGCAATTTTTTCCGCCAAACCACCGCAGCCGCCTAAGCCGATGAAGTTCATATCTTTAGACAAATGGTAATTGCTGCCTTCGCCGGTGTCCACATAATCACGGATAATGTAAGGTTCGACAACCACATGCTGGCCGACTTCGATGTAGTCCACGCCTTCACCTACAGCGTATACCACGCCGGAAAACTCGTGACCCATGGTGACCGGTGCTTCCTCGCCGGAAATCGGATGCGGATGGCCGCATGGCGGAATAAAAATCGGCCCTTCCATAAACTCATGCAAATCCGTACCGCAAATGCCGCACTAAGCCACGTTGATGCCGACGGTACCCGGTGCCACGGTAGGTTCGGGGATGTCTTCAATGCGGATGTCGCCTTTGTCGTAGAAACGTGCTGCTTTCATATGTAACTCCTTATCTGATGGGTTGGGAAATAAATGATAAACAAGTAACAATGTATATGGATTTAAGTAACTGAAAAATATTTTTATAATAAATTCATATCACAATATACAATTCATTTTCAATAAATTATAAATAAATATAAAAGAGGCAAACTATCTTACTCCCATTCCACCGTGAAATAAAGTGTAGCAAAAAGGCCGTCTGAAAATTTTCAGACGGCCTTTAAAGCCTAATCAGACAACTGCAACAGCATTCATTGCATCATTCGCCGAAACAGTTTTGTCCTCAAACGCAAACTCGGTATAACGGTAATGACTGCTACTAAAGAAGTTTTGAACATTAACCTGATCACCTTCTCCATAAGCCTTCACCACCAAATCATTACCGAAACGGCTGAACACCGCATCAGAAAACTCAGCACCATCAAACAGCAAGGTATCGATATGCTCGTCTTTGCTGCCGTAGTCCGATACGGTATCAGTACCGTGGCCTTTGGTAAAGACGTATGTGTCGGCCTCGTTGCTGCCGCCTTCCAATCTGTCATTGCCTTCACCGCCCATGAGAATGTCGCTGCCGCTGCCTCCGACCAATGTATCATTACCGCTCTCTCCGAGCAGACGGTCATTGCCTTTATCGGCTTCGAGACGGTCGTCGCCGTCGGCACCGTTCAAAACATCATTGCCTTCGTAACCGTAAATGGTGTCATTGCCCGCACCGCCGTTAACCGTATCGGCATTGCTCCACCCCTGTAAGGTTTCGTTTTGCTCCGTACCGTTTACAGTCAGTGCAACATCAGCACCTTTAACGGTTTGGTCATCGAAAACAAAATTGAAATTCTGACGGTCACCGTTATAGAAAAAGTAGTCGAGAGTCACTTGGTCTTCCGAACCGTAGGCTTTGACAATCAAGTTATAGCCGTTACGGATAAAGGCAGTATCGGAAAGCTTCGCGCCTGTGAACACCAATGTATCGGTATGTGCGGCTTTGCTGCCGCTGTCGGAAACCACATCCTGTCCGTGGCCTTTGGCGAAGACGTAGGTATCGGCTTCGCTGCTGCCGCCGTTCAGTTTGTCGTTGCCCGCACCGCCGGTCAGGGTGTCGTTGCCCGTTCCGCCATTAAGGGTGTCATGACCATTACCACCGGAGAGAATATCATCTCCATTTCTACCTTCTAACGTATCATTGCCTTCACCACCCAACAGGAAGTTGGATAAATCTGTGCCGCGTAATGTTTCATCGGCATCAGTACCTAATTGATGCCCAAGCTTTGTCAAGGCCGTGCCGCCAAGTTGTTCCGCATATTGTTCGAACATACCTTGCGCCACTGCTGCCTGAACATATTGCGCAAACAGTGATGAAAGCTGCTGAATCCCTACGCTGCCGTTATCCTGAGAATAAGCGACAAACTCCCCCAAATCCACAAACGCTTTTTCAGGATTTTCCGCGTGTACTTCGCCGAATTTAGCCAATACGCCGCTGTAATCGAGTTTGAACTCGTCATTTTCGAGGACGAGGCCGATTTCGTTCAAATACGGCTGCAAACGGGTTTGGAACAACAGTGCCCGGTAGACATTTTTATTAAGGGAATCGTATGCCTTGTCGATAACCGAGAAAATGCGCTTGGTTTCGGTATCGTTCATGCTGAACATTACGTGTGATTTTTCACCGGAGAACGCATCGAGTGTGGCGACTTTTTGGCGGTAGTGCTGGATTTTGTCCAAATATTCTTGCGGAATGGAATAACCCAGAACCAAACCGGCTTGAGTAGGCGTAAGGGCCACACCTTCGTTAGCGGTGCGGAACATGGCGGTAGAGAAAGTGAAGCCGACGTGATAATCCGGATCGGTTTTCGCCCACTCCTGAACCAGTTTGTTCAGCAAAGCCTGTTGCTCCGCCTTGGTTTCCGCATCCGAATAAGCCTTGAGCGTTTCCGCCAAATCAGGCGACAATGCCGCCGCTTCGCGCAAATCGCGTAAGCGGCCGATGCCCTGCAGGTTTGCCGCCCGCATTTGTTCTTCGGTCATTCTTACCGAACCGGCATAGCGGCTGTGCAAAGTATCGTTGGCCAACAGCAGGTCGCCCATATCGCGGGTTTCGCCGCCGGCAGTAGTGTATGAACCTTTTTGGGCGAGGGTGTTGCCGTTGCCCAAACGGGTGTTGACATCTTGATAGGCGGCATCAAGAGATTGGATATTGAGTTCGGCAAGGGTAAACAGTTCGCCTTCCTGAGATACGCCGTCCTGATTCAAATCGCGCCATACCTTGAGTTTGTCGAAATCCGCATCTTGGGCATCGACTTTGCCGTCTGACATTGGTATCGGACTCGGCCAATGCGGCATAACCGTGTGCGGCGTTGCTGCCGTCTTTCAATACGGTGCTGTCGCCGAACAGTTCGCCGCCGTTGTTGATCAGGCCGTCTGAATTGCGGTCAATTACCAGCAAACCGTCGTCGGCGGCCGCCCAGCCCGTTGATGTGCGGATACCGTCTTTATCGTGGTCGAACAACGCACCCGCATAACCTTGCGTGCCGATGGTTTCGATGCCGTCGCCGTCAAGGTCGAGAACCAGCGGGTCGTAGACGTGGTATTTGCCGTCGCGGTTGATGTCTTTCCACGGGTTAAGTTCATCGGGGAATAGTTCGTAGAATTGACGCGACCATCGTTCAGCCAAATCCCATCCAAAGCCTTTCCAATTATCAGCATTGAATAAATCATCAGGGGACATTGTTTGATTTCCTAAAGTAGCTTCTCCGTATGCTTTAATACTAAGCCCAATAGCATTCAACTCAAGACCAAGAGCTTCACCTGCTTTCCCACCCACTAATGATGCAGTATCGCCCGCAATACTGAAAACATCACCAATTACATTTTGAACATCTGTAAGTTTTATTGGTTCATTTTTTTCTACTTGTTTCGATAGCCTATTTATATTCATTGTCAAACTGGTAGCAGCAGCACCAAGTGCAATGGCATCGGAACCTTTTGAATTATTTCCAGCAATAGTTGCAATTGAATTTGCTGTAGAAATAACACCTGATGCGGTAGATAAAATACTTCCTGCATCCCCTTTGCTGACCGCTTCTCCAAAGCTGGTTAAAGCCCCATACATATTAGTTGCACCACCACCAATTTGCGTCATTGCTTGTGCTGATTGCTTTGCTATATTAAAAATTTTCATTTAAAATTCCTTTCGAACTGAGAAGATTTTTTTTGTTAATGAAATAAAGAAAACAGATGGAATGGAAAGAATAAAAATAGGAAATATAAATATTTTATAATTTTCAATATCTAAAATTAATGTTAAAAATAAACATATATTCAAAGCAATTAATACTGTTTCAAATTTCCTAATATTCATATCTTTATCATAAGTATCAATCTTTATTCTTCTAAAGAAGAATAAAGATAGCAAAATGAGATATGAACAGACTACAGAAATTCCCACATTATTCTTAAAATTCAACATATTGAATAATATAGATGATATTGCATATAAATAATATAGATAGCAAAAATATTTTTTTTGATTTACCATAAATTTTATCTTTCTGTTTTCCCTAAATTAACTCCTACAATTAAAGCTGTTCCCACTTGCCCAACAGAACCAGGAAACATTAAAGCTACGCTGCCAATTGCCGTTACGGTACCTGAAACGGCTGCTGTGGTATTCCCTTGACTTGTGCTTGCACCAATCATTCCATCTACCGTACCAATCTTACCCCCAATATTGGATAATAAATACGTTACACCCTGTTTAGACATAATTTTCTCCTAAATAACAAAAGAACAAATCCTAGAATAAAAAAACAAAAGACACCCCTAAAAAAACAACAAATGATCTCACTGTATTTTTCTGTTCAATTTCCATTAGTATTTTGGCTTGCTCCACCTCCAAATTCTTATATATTTTTCCATCTTTAAAATATATTTCATTAATAAAAAAGGGGCTGACGTAGATTAGCAGTTAGGTTACACTCAAAAAATGAAGATAACCCATTGCAAACTAAGCAAGCCTACCCAGCGAAAACTCCTCCACTTTTTTGTATTGGAAGTTACTGCACGCGCAGCAGCCAACGTACTCGATATTCAACCCAATCCAGCTATGCTGTTTTACCGCAAAATCCGCCAAGTCATTGCCTGCCATTTAGAGCTTCAGGCAGACGAAGTTTTTGATGGTGCTGTCGGGCCGGATGAAAGCTGTTTTGGCGGGCAGCGTAAAGGCAGGCGCGGTCACGGTGCTGCCGGTAAAGTGGCTGTCTTCGGTATTTTGAATACGCAATGGTAAGGTCTATACCGTTGTGGTTAAAAATACCAAACAGGATACTTTACTGCCTGTTATTAAAAGAAAAATCATGCCTGACAGTATTGTTTATACTGATTGCCATAAAAGCTATGATGTGCTGGATGTGAGCGAATTTACCCACCATCGCATCAATCATTCCCAGCTGTTTGCAGACCGCCAAAATCATATCAACGGCATTGAAAACTTCCGGAATCAGGCGAAGCGCGTCCTACGAAAATATAATGGAATTGACCGTAAATCTTTCCCTTTATTCTTGAAAGAATGCGAATTTCATTTTAACTTTGGTACACCAAAAGAACAGCTGAAAACACTGCGGATTTGGTGTGGTATTTAAAGCTAATCTACGTCAGCCCCATAAAAAAAGTTGATTTACTCTGTTGAACTCCAGTGATTTTTTTAGCATCTATCTTTACAGCAAAGCCAACCGAACCACATAAATCATCACCTTCCAAAACAAAGGGCTGTAAAAATCTTTCTTTTTTCTTTATAAATAGCTACTCCTGACTTAGCTGAATTTGTAGCTTTTACTGCTATAATTTGTACATCTTCCAAATTAATTTTTTTTATTTTTTTAGTCACTAAAAAAAATATTAAAATTAAAAATAAATAATTAATATTAAAAATATAATAAATATTACCCCAGATAAAGAAAAAAGAAGATTCTGCCATGACTTTAATCTCGCACCTAATTCTTCCATAAAAGTTCCTAACGATAAGATAAATATGCTTGTTAGCATATTTTGAAGTCAGCATATTTATAATAAACACAAAAAACTAAAGGGGTATTTCAGATAACACGGCTTATTCAAAACCATTTAAGATAACCCTAGCTATCTAGAGCAACCCAAATTGAAAGCAAATACCAAGTCTTCCAAATTTTTTCATCTTAATATACAAGCCTAAATTACTCCACCGCAATCAAAACAAACGGCATATTAAGATATCAAATGGCATATATTATGCCGCCAGCAGCAAATCGCCCATTTCGCGGGTTTCGCCGCCGGCAGTAGTGTATGAACCTTTTTGGGCAACAGTGTTGCCGTTGCCCAAACGCTGGTTAACGTCTTGATAACCGGCATTCAGGGACTGAACGCCAACTTCGGCCAAGGCAAACAGTTCGCCTTCCTGAGATACGCCGTCCTGATTCAAATCGCGCCATACCTTGAGTTTGTCGAAACCCGCATCTTGGGCATCGACTTTGCCGTCCGAATTGGTATCGGACTCGGCCAATGCGGCATAGCCGTGCGCGGCATTGCTGCCGTCTTTCAATACGGTGCTGTCGCCGAAAAGTTCGCCGCCGTTGTTGATCAGGCCGTCTGAATTGCGGTCGATGACCAGCAATCCGTCGTCGGCAGCCACCCAGCCCGTTGATGTGCGGATACCGTCTTTGTCGTGGTCAAACAATGCACCCGCATAGCCTTGCGCGCCGACGGTTTCGATGCCGTCGCCGTCAAGGTCGAGAACCAGCGGGTCGACAATGTGGTATTTGCCGTCGCGGTTGACAGAATCCTGCCACTCTTTCCAGTCGTTAGGGTCGCACCAATTTTTTTGATTTTCAGGATTACCCCAATCATCTTGTCGATTATTATCAGGATGACTTTTTATAATATCCTTTAATGTTATCGCACCATTTTTATTCTCCCAAATGGTATAACCTAAACCTGCAACAGTTAGTCCTACCGCAACTAATTGCCCACCTGGAATCATGGCAGCTACTGCCGCACCAGTTGTTAACATATCACCTACAGTCACTTTTCCAATAGTTTCTCCTACACTCCCTGTATCTTTATAATTATTATGAGCATTGATACCAACTTGTAGCATTCCTAATGCTCCGCCTGCTTTGGTAAATTTTGATATACTGGATCCAGTAACTACTTCTCGAATATTACCTATCTGGCCTAAAGTTGCTCCTGTAGCTCCTACTAGTGCAGAAGTTGAATTATTTGGGTTAGTGTTAACAGAGATAGCTTGACCCGCCAAATTACTTACAGTTCCTGCATTTCCTGATGAATAGCTAATAAAAGCTGAATATTTTGATGCCATTTTTAAAATATCCTTAATTAATAGTTTGTTTTTTGTAAAAAATAAAGTAAATAAAAGACATAACCATTAAGTATGAAAATACAATAATGCTAAATGCTCTTTTTATTTTAAAACCGTAAATAGTTGTATTTGCATATTTTTCAATGTATTCTCTAGGAACAGGAAAAACCTTTAGCGTCTGCCCCCCAGATAAAAATTCACCCTCAGTAACCATTGAGTGAGCTATCATATCAGTACCAACGATTTTCAAAACATAAACACTTTTCCCTTTGAATTCCTGACCATGTTTGCTATTTAAGCATAGTGAATCCAAAAAATAAGTACATGATGATAAATATTTAACCCCATTATAGTTAAATGAAATTGAACCACGAGCCCCTCGGTTTTTAACTTCATATAAAACTCCATCAGGAATTTTTTCATGTACTAAATATATTTTCTCATATCCCAATGAAGGAAATAATTCAAAAATCACACTTAAAAAGAATAAAAAAACAGCTAATAGAAAATTTTTTCTTATACTGATTTTATTAAACATTTCATTTATTTCTTTCTAGTTATTAAAAAAGCATATTTTAGAACTCATAGAATCCGTAGGTACGGTCAGCCGCCTCCAACGGCATAACCGTGCGCACCTCCATAAAAGCCATCAGCCCTATCTGCTCCCAGTTTTCCAAATCCGTTTCAGACGGCCTTGTATCGGTTCGCCATCCATTCGTACGGTTATGCTGCCGGGGGAGGCTGACATACCTACGGCTTGCTATCGATTTGTATAGCAATCGTAACATGGGGATTATAACAATCAATTATTGCCGTAAAGTGGGCAATTATGCCCTTACATCAGTATGCCGTCTGAAATATCTGCCCGACCCTAACTTGCCCTTAAAATCCTGTGTCATCATCACATCATCCTACTGTGCATTCTACAATCCAATCATCTTTCATAAAATGACTATCGGATGATCGATTATTCTGTATATCAAACGGAAAAACAGGTTTATTTTTGTAAAATAATTTAAATGACATTTGCGTTTTCATACAAATGAGGCTGTCTGAAAACCCGCTTGGATTTTCAGACGGCCTTTGTTTTTCAAAAATGGGGAAGCAAAACGAACGGGCTTATACGGCAAGTGTTAAGATTGGTATTTATATCCGCTGTAAAATGGCAAACCGTCAGTTTCATTAATCCGCAATTATTTGATGTGGGCAGCAAGTGCCCCTTACGGCTTGCTTTGATTCGTCATTCCCGCGCAGGCAGGAAGCCAGAATTTTAACCGGCTGTAAATTTTTAATATTTCTGAAACCGATAAGTCTGGATTCCCGCCTGTACGGGAATGACGAGCATAGAACTCGTAGAACTCGTAGGTACGGTTAGCCGTCCGCAGCGGCGTAACCGTACGCAGTCACGGCAGACATAGAAAACGGTAATGCCGTCTGAAACGGTTTTCAGACGGCATGTCGGCGTGCAGGGTTGAATTAATGTGTTTGTACGGTTACGCCGCAGTGGGCGGCTAACCTTACCTACTGGTGTGATTTCAGATGGCCTGTTCTCAATGTTTCAGCTGTTTTTGGTATTCCGTAACATAGGCGGCTTTTCTCATGCCGGCCAATACGCGGATATGGGCGGCGGCGGATTTGCCCAGTGATTCGGAGGTATAGCCGCCTTCGAGTGCGGAGACGATGCGGCCGGGGCAGCTTGAGGCCGTCTGAATGATCTTGTGGGTCAGCCATGCGTAGTCGGCTTCATGCAGGTTGAGGTAGCTGGTTTGGTCTTGTTTATGGCCGTCGAATCCGGCGGAAATCAGAACTAATTCGGGCTTGAACTGTTTGAGTTTGGGCAGCCATTGTTCGCGGATTACGGTGCGGAACCGGCGGCTGTCGGTGCCTGCTTTCAGGGGAGTGTGGACGATATGGGGATTACGGCCTGTCGGGATGTTTTCTTTGGGAAAAGGGAAAATGTCGGCTTCGAAACTGTCGAGCAGCATGATGCGCGGGTCATCTTTGAAGATTTCGAGCGTGCCGTCGGCATGGTGGGCGTCGAAATCGATGATGGCGATGCGTTGCAGGCGGTGTTCGGCGATGGCGTGCATGGCGGCGACGGCGATGTTGTTGATGATGCAGAAGCCGCCGGCGCGGTTGCTTTGGGCATGGTGGCCGGGCGGGCGGGCAGCGCAAAAGGCGTGGTGGGCTTTTTTTTGGATGACCATGTCGACGGCTTTGATGAGTGCGCCTGCGGCGAAACGTGCGGCTTCTAAGGATTGATGGCTGATGACGGTGTCGTCGTCGACGCGGTAGATTTTTCCGGGCTGCGGCTGTACGCTTTCGAGAAAGCGCAGGTAGTTGCGCGGATGGACGAGTGCCAAGCGGCTGTCGTTGATTTCGGGGGCGACGGTTTTTTGCAGGCGGGGCCAGATGTTTTCGGCTTTGAGTGCGGCTTCGATGGCTGAAATGCGCTGCGGTGACTCGGGGTGGTGGGTGTCGGGTCGGGATTGGGTGAATATGGGATGGCTTATCCAGACTGTGCGGGCGTTTTTACCGATGAGACGGCGCAGGCGTGTGCGGATACGTTGGATAAGGCGTGTAAGAAGGGGATTCATGGATTGCGTGTTTTTCAGACGGCCTGACTGATAAATATGGTTAATAAGTACGGAAATACTTGGAAATTTTTCAGACGGCCTTTAGAATAGCGTAATTTCGGGGCTGGCTCAACTGAAATTTCGGTCCTGCTTTTCAATTGCAATGATTATAGAATGGAAAAACTATGGAACAAAGCATGTTGGCTCAATTTGCACCGCTGGTTTTGATTATGGTGGTGTTTTATTTCCTGATTATGCGCCCGCAACAAAAGAAATTCAAAGCCCACCAGCAAATGCTGTCTGAATTGAAAGCCGGTGACAAAGTCGTCTTGGCTGCCGGTTTCAAAGGCCGTATTACCAAAGTCGGCGAACAGTTTTACGGCGTAGAAATTGGCCGCGGCGTGGAAGTGGAAGTTGACCGCAACGCCATCGCCAGTAAAGCCGAATAAAATTGATTGCCGCAAAAGCCGCCTCATTGTGAGCGCGGCTGTTTGTCTTTAAGAAAAACTGAAGGTTTCCCATGAACCGTTACCCTTTATGGAAATACCTGCTGATTGCGTTCACGATTGTTGTGGCGGTGATTTACGCACTGCCCAATTTGTTCGGTGAAACGCCTGCGGTACAGGTATCGACCAACCGACAATCTATTGTCATCAACGAACAAACCCAAAACAGGGTTGAATCTGCTTTGAAGGCGGCCAATATTTCGACCGACGGTATGTTTATCGCCGATAATTCGCTGAAAGTGCGTTTTAAAGATGCGGAAACGCAGCTGAAAGCACGCGATGTGATCGAAAATACCTTGGGAGAAGGCTATATTACCGCGCTTAACCTGCTGGCTGACAGCCCCGAATGGATGGCGAAAATGAATGCCAATCCGATGTTCTTGGGCTTGGACTTGCGTGGCGGCGTGCATTTCACCATGCAGGTGGACATGCAGGCGGCCATGCAGAAAACATTTGAGCGTTACGCAGGCGATATTCGACGCGATTTGCGCCGTCAAAAAATCCGGATTGGCACCATCCGCCATACAGACAGTAGCCTGACTGTGCCATTCCAAGATGCGGCGGATGTGCAGAAAGCCTTGCCGCAACTGCAAAACCTGTTACCGGAAGCCACGCTGACGGCGGAAGGTAATAATGTGGTGTTGACCCTGTCTGAAGCGGCGGTGGCCAAAATCCGCACTGATGCGGTGAAGCAAAACATCACCACGCTGCACAACCGTGTGAACGAGCTGGGCGTAGCCGAACCGGTGATTCAGCAATCCGGTGCCGAACGCATTGTGGTGCAGTTGCCGGGTGTGCAGGATACGGCTAAAGCCAAAGACATTATTGGCCGTACCGCTACTTTGGAAGTGCGTATGGTGGAAGACGATCCGGCGCAAATTACCGCTGCTTTGAACGGCAATGTGCCGAGTGGTTACGAATTGCTGTATAGCGCGGGCGAGCAACCGCAAGCCACTTTGGTGAGCAAGCAGGTTGAACTTACCGGCGACAACATCAACGACGCACAACCAAGCTTTGATGAAATGGGCGCACCTGCCGTGAGCATTAATTTAGACGGCACCGGCGGTACTATTTTTGCCGAGCTGACTTCACAAAATGTCGGCAAACGCATGGCGATGGTGTTGATTGACCAAGGCAAAGCCGAAGTGGTGACTGCGCCGGTTATCCGCTCTGCCATTACCGGTGGTCGTGTGCAGATTTCCGGCAGTATGAGCAGCGCGGAAGCCAACGATACTTCTTTGCTTTTGCGCGCCGGTTCGCTGGCTGCGCCGATGGAAATTGTGGAAGAACGCACTATCGGCCCGTCTTTAGGTAAAGAAAACATCGAAAAAGGCTTTAATTCGACACTGTGGGGTTTTGCTGCCGTCGCTGTGTTTATGGTCATTTACTACCGCTTGATGGGGGTGTTTTCTACCATCGCATTGACCACCAATATCCTGTTTTTGATTGCGATCTTGTCTGCCTTGCAAGCTACGTTGACCTTGCCGGGTATTGCTGCTTTGGCTTTGACTTTGGGTATGGCTATTGACTCGAACGTATTGATTAATGAACGTATCCGTGAAGAATTACGCGCCGGCGTGCCGCCACAGCAGGCAATTAATTTGGGTTACCAGCATGCGTGGGCGACCATTGTCGATTCCAACTTAACTTCGTTGATTGCCGGTATTGCTTTGCTGATCTTCGGTTCGGGGCCGGTGCGCGGTTTTGCTGTGGTGCATTGTTTGGGTATTTTGACCTCGATGTATTCGTCTGTGGTGGTGTCGCGCGCATTGGTGAATTTGTGGTATGGCCGCAAACGCAAACTGCAAAGCATTTCCATCGGTTCGGTATGGAAGCCGGAGCCGGTTGCCTCAAATACTGTGGCGGATAAGGAGTAAAACATGGAATTATTTAGAATCAAACGTGATATTCCATTCATGAGCTACGGCAAACTGACCACATTTATTTCGTTGGCGACGTTTATCGCAGCTGTATTTTTCTTGATTACCAAAGGATTGAATTTCTCGGTGGAATTTACCGGCGGTACCGTGATGGAAGTGCAGTATCAGCAAGGTGTCGATGTCAATCAAACCCGTGAAAAGCTCAATACGTTGAATTTGGGTGAGGTGCAGGTGCAAGCCTTAGGCACCAACAAGCACATCCTGATTCGCCTGCCTAATAAAGAAGGCGTGTCATCGGCGCAACTGTCGAATCAAGTGATGGATTTGTTGAAACAAAACAATCCTGATGTCACGTTGCGCCAAGTCGAGTTTATCGGCCCTCAGGTTGGTGAAGAGTTGGTTACCAACGGTTTGTTGGCGTTGGGTATAGTTATCGTCGGCATCATCATTTACCTGTCGATGCGTTTCGAATGGCGTTTTGCCGTGGCGGCGATTATTGCCAATATGCACGATATTGTGATTATTCTCGGCTGCTTTGCGCTGTTCCAATGGGAGTTTTCATTGACTGTGTTGGCCGGTATTTTGGCAGTGTTGGGTTACTCGGTAAACGAATCGGTGGTGGTCTTTGACCGTATCCGTGAAAATTTCCGCAAACCGGCCATGCGTAACCATAGCGTGCCGCAAGTGATTGACAATGCGATTACTGCAACCATGAGCCGTACCATCATTACCCACGGCTCGACCGAAGCAATGGTGCTGTCGATGCTGATTTTCGGCGGAGCTGCCTTGCACGGTTTCTCGTTAGCTTTAACCATCGGTATCGTATTCGGTATTTACTCATCGGTTTTGGTGGCAAGTCCGCTGTTGCTGATGTTCGGCCTGAATCGCGAAAATATCTCGAAAGCACCGAAGAAAAAAGAAGAAGTGGTGGTGTAAAAAACATCATGTTTTCAGATGGCCTTATTTGCATACTAGGCGGTCTGAATTAAGAACACGCTGATTTTCAGTGTGTTTTTTTTACGGGTATTCCATTCATATAAAAAATGGAGGCCTTTGCAAAATCCCTATCTTTAGCACATTCCTTCGTTATGCGCTGCTCGAAAGCTTATCTGCCTTAATGATATATCTGCGCTTTCTGTGCTGCTCTAACTTCGAACTGCATTCAAACCTAGGGTTTTGCAAAGGTCTCAGCAGATGGCATTTGGGAAGTGAATTTACGTTTTCAAGGCCGTCTGAAATATTCAGACGGCCTCACAATGAATTCCATTCATATCATATACGCAAATTTAGAATTTGCTTGCACACAGTGAAGTCGTTATAGTGGCGTATTCGGGTGGTATAGCGAATGATAACAAAGCCCGAGTTCTTATTGAAAGAGAAGGTTATTCATGGATTTAAGACAAAAAATTGCCCAAAGCCCGATGAGTGGTTTTCAATGGATGGTGGTTGCATTGACCTTCATTTTAAATATGCTCGACGGATTTGATGTGTTGGCGGTAGCGTTTACTGCAAAAAGTATTCAAACCGAGCTGGGTCTGGATGGTGCGCACATTGGTACTTTGATGAGTGCCGGTTTGCTGGGCATGACTTTAGGCTCGGTATTTTTGGCGCCTTTGGCTGACCGTTTTGGCCGCCGCCCGCTGCTGATTTTTTCAACGTTGCTGTCTGCCATTGGTATGCTGATGACGTATTTCTCGCATTCGATGGAAACGATTGCGTTTTGGCGTATTGTTACCGGCTTGGGTGTGGGCGGTATTTTGCCGTGTACCAATGTGATTGTGAGTGAGTATGCCAACCAAAAATGGCGTGGTTTGGCGATTGCGATTTATGCGTCAGGCTTCGGTATCGGGGCGATGTTGGGCGGTATGTCGGCAGTGATGCTGCAGGGTGAATACGGTTGGCGTTCGGTATTTTTGGTTGGCGCGGTGCTGACCATGTTGGCGGTAGTGTTATTGATGGTGGTGTTGCCGGAATCGGTGGATTTCCTACTGACCAAACGTCCGGCCAATGCCAAAGCGCGTTTGGATAAGATTGCAGCCAAAATGGGCTTAAGCGGCGATTGGGTATTTTCTGAGGTCGAGCAGGGCGTGAAGAAGGCCAAAGTGTCGGTTCTGCGTTTGTTTGAGCCGCAATACCGGGCGACCACGCTGTTGATTTGGCTGGCGTTTATCACTGTGATGGCTTCGTATTATTTTATCAACTCATGGACACCCGCGTTGTTGGAGCAGGCCGGTATGGCAAAAGAGCAAAGCCAGTCGGTCGGCATGGCGATTTCGGTGGGCGGTGCAATCGGCTCGTTGATTTTCGGCTTCTTGGCCAGCCGTTGGGCGGCGCGCACGGTGTTGATCAGCTTTGGGGTGTTGGCAGTGGGTGCAATTTTCGCCTTCTTGTCATCAAGTGCCTTGAGTGCGGCACTGGTGTTTGCCGTATTGTTGGGCGCCTTGATGAACGGTTGCATTGCCGGTCTTTACACCATCAACCCGACCCTTTACGCCGCTGATTTCCGCAGTACCGGCGTGGGCGTAACCATCGGAATCGGCCGCTTGGGTTCGATTTTGGCACCGATTATGGCCGGTGGTTTGCTTGACTCAGGTTGGGCGAAAGATGATTTATATGGTGCAACCGCAGCCGTGATTATATTGGCGGTGGTAGCATTGTTCTTCTTGAAGCCTAAGGTGTAGCGGCTTAAAAAAAATATGCTCGATTATTGAGAATCAGGTCGTCTGAAACGGGAAATCAACCTTTCAGACGGCCTTAATATTTTATGAATGGTTAGTGTTTACAATACATTAATAAATGTAGTTGAATTTCATTTTTTGTGTTTGAAGTGGATATTGTGCAGAGGGAATATGAAATAAAAATAAAAAATTTAGGGGCTGTACTAGATAACTAGGGAAATCTAATTTCAGGTTAGAATAACCCCTATGAGAAGAAGCCGTTTAAGTCAGTACAAGCAAAACAAACTGATTGAACTGTTTATTGCGGGTGTTACTGCCCGTACTGCAGCTCAATTAGCC